>NZ_WQPW01000097.1:0-25284 GCF_018785465.1 Clostridium sp. MCC328 | reverse complement strand
GGTGGTAGTGGATTTTGCCGATTCGGAATGCGAAGCATCGGCAAAATCAGTTACTGTTTGCGCAAGGCGTGAACAGTAACGATCGTGGGATTCGATAAAAGTTATAAGCTCTGTGAGTGTTGCGTGTATACAAAACTTGTCTTATAATAGAAGACAGACCGTAACTGTGAGGTACTGAACAGTTACGACAGACCATAAAAAATGAATGTTGTGATTTGCGCACAGGAAAACACAATCCTGCAGCGGGGCGAAAGCTTGCAGGCAGGGCGGTGCAGGTGCGCATAAAAGGAGGTAATGATGGAATACCGCAGATTTGGAAATACGATCGTAGCAAGAATTGATAAGGACGAGGATGTGCTCGAGAAGATGAAGCGCATCGCGATGCTCGAGGACGTAAAACTCGCGAGTGTCAGCGCACTTGGAACTTTTTCATCCATGACGGTCGGCATCTATGACCTCGAAAAACGCCAGTTTATGGGAAATGATTTCGAGGGAATGTTTGAGATCGTTTCCTTTACAGGAACCATCAACACGATGGACGGAAAGTATTACAGCCACATCCACGCGGCGGCAGCCGACGCGAAGGGCAATGTATACGGCGGGCATTTAAGTCATGGCATTATCGGAGCGACCTGCGAGATGGTGATCACGGTGATCGACGGAGTTGTGGATCGCGTAAAAGATGAGGAGACAGGACTCAATATCTTTAACTTTAGGTACTAAAGTGCAGTAAGGTAACTGTTCAGCAGGTCTGCGCATTTACTGCGCTGACCGTAAGAAAACTTAAGCTGGAAGGCAAAAATCCTATCAGCGCATCCGATCTAGAATGGATTTTTGCTTGTAACTGCGAAGGTACTGAATCGTTACATCTTTTTGTGTATTGTGATAAGAGATAAGAAAAGATCGATAAGGAGCAGGCTATGGAACAGATGATTCCGGGATTTCTGGAAGAGATGTTGAAAAAACAGTATGGAGAGGAAGCTTTCGCGAAGATCCTCGCGGGATATCAGGCGAGACGCCCGGTGACACTCCGGGTCAATCCCTTAAAGGCGGACCGGAACACGGTGGAGCAGGCACTTACCGGTGCCGGGATCGCGTTTAAAAATGTATCATGGTATGAGGATGCGATGATCATCGAGGACGCAAGGGAGCCGGAGATCCAGGAACTTCCGATCTATAAGGAAGGCGGAATCTATCTCCAGAGCCTTTCCTCCATGCTACCGCCGCTGTTTCTCGGCCCGAAGGCGGGAGAGTCTGTCCTCGATATGGCTGCCGCCCCGGGCGGAAAGACGACCCAGATGGCGGCGATGACGGGAAATCAGGCCCAGATCACGGCCTGTGAGAAGAATAAGGCGCGGTCGGAAAAGTTAAAATACAATCTGGAAAAACAGGGGGCATCGGGAACCTACGTGATGGTGGAGGACGCAAGAAAGCTCGACGATTTCTTTTCCTTCGACCGGATCCTTTTGGACGCGCCCTGCAGCGGAAGCGGAACCGTAGAAGTGCGGGACGGTGTCTGCCGGACAAAAATCTCAAAGGAACTTGTGGAAAGATCCGCGAGAACCCAGGAAGAACTGTTAAAAAAGGCGCTGAAGCTGTTAAAATCCGGCCATGAGATGGTCTACTCCACGTGCTCAATCTTAAAAGAGGAGAATGAAGGTCTCTTAAAGCGCGTGTTAAAGAGTTCAGGCGGAGAACTTGTACCGATCGGGGAAGAGTGGACGAAGGAACTTCCGTTACTTCCGAATGCGATGCCGGGGACGCTCCTCGTGGGACCGGATGAACTGTTTGAGGGATTTTTTGTGGCGAAGATCAGAAAAAAATAGAAGCTCTGCGCGGAGCTTCTATTTTTTTGCAAAAACCAATTTAAGCTTTTATGCCGTCCCTGCGGTTCTCAACCTCGATCCGTTTCAGTTCAGGCATGATCGTGATCAGCATCGTGAGAATGCAGGCGGTTCCACCGATGACATTGGAGACCGGCTCAGCGAGGAATACGCCGTCGGTTCCCATATGCATGGCGTAGGGGAGAAAGTAGGTCAGCGGTACAACGATGAATACTTTGCGGAGCAGGGAGAAGAAGATCGCAAAGACCTTCTTGTTCAGGGATTTAAATACCGCCTGACCGATGTACTGGAGGTCCATAAAGATAAAAGCCGCGAAATACATGTTCAGCGCCGGAACCGCATCCTGGATCAGCGCCGCGTCCGAGCTGAAAATACGGATCAGTGTTTCCGGGATGAGGATGATCATGCTCCACATGACGGCCGTGTAGCCGAAAACAAGGAGACTCATGATCAGAATGGATTTCCGTACGCGTCCCGGTCTGCGGGCACCGTAGTTGTAGCTCAGGATCGGGGAGGTTCCCTCTACCATGGCGTGGATCGGTGTCTCAACAAGCTGGCGCACACTGGAGATGATGGTCATGACGGAGATATAGATATCGCCGCCGGTGACGGAAAGGATATTGTTGCAGCAGATCGTCACGAGACTGTTGGTGAGCTGCATGATAAATCCGGCTGCACCGAGGCTGAGGATGTTTTTCGCGTGTCCGGTACATTCCGGGATCTCATTCTTATGAAGGAACCGCAGCTTCAACTCGGATTTTTTCGTGAGGAAAAACACGACGAAGGCGGCAGACAGGCACTGGGAGATCACGGTGGCGATGGCCGCGCCGCGGACGCCGAGTCCGAGGGCAAAAATAAAGAGCGGATCAAGCACCAGGTTCGTTCCGGCACCGATCGCGACGGATAACATGCCGATGCTGGAGTAGCCCTGGGCGTTGATAAACGGGTTCATGCCGACCGCGATCATCGACGGCAGGGTTCCGATCAGATAGAGCATCAAATACGGATAGGCGTAAACGATGGCCTCAGCGGAAGCGCCGAAGAGGATCAGGATCGGACGGGCGAAGAGGAAGCCGACCGCCATCAGGATCACCGCGCAGACACAGAGCATTGTAAAAGAAGTGTTCATAATGCGCCTTGCTGTGTCAGGGTCCTTTTTCCCGCGGAAGATCGAGAAGAGCGGTGCACCGCCGGTTCCAAAGAGATTGCTGAAGGCTGTGATGATGACAATGATCGGAAAGCATAAGCCGACCGCGCCGAGAGCGGCTGTTCCGATCTCCGGGATCCGCGCGATGTAGATGCGATCCACGATATTATATAGAAGGTTTAAGATCTGGGCAATCAGCATGGGGAGCGCGGCTCCGAGGATATTGCCCGTTATGGTTCCGTTTTCAAAATCAATACGTTTCATATGTATGGTAGATTCGATTCGATCCTTTCTAAATTTTCTCTTGCGTTTCAAGTATAGCATCCCCTATAATATATGTAAATTATTGTTTTTGTATAGAAATAAAATAAAATCTATATAATATAAGAAGATTCTTTGTATTCAGACTATGATTTTTACGATCCGGGATCAGGATCCCGCAATTCGTACTGTTGCGGGAGTGGAGGTCTGCAGATCACCGGTCAGAAGGAGAGATGATGGAGATCAGACAGTTAGAATATTTCCGGGCCATCGTTGACGCCGGAACCATCAGTGGGGCGGCGAGGGAGCTTCATATGACACAGCCGCCGTTAAGCTACCAGATGAAAATGCTGGAGGAGGAACTTCAGGTGCCGCTTTTTATCCGCGGTATGAAGCATATCACACTGACGGAGGCGGGAAAAACGCTCTACGAACAGGCGGGAAAGATCCTGATGCTCTCGGAGGTAACGAAGCGGGAGGTCATAAAATCAAGTCAGGCGGCGACGATCCATATCGGAATGACTCCGTCCACCGTGTCCATGATGTCCCATTACCTGATGCGTTTTGCAAAAAGCCATCCCAATATCCATTTTGATATCCACGAGGGATCCACATTCACGATGAGGGATCAGCTTGAGAACCGGATCCTTGACCTCACGACCCTGCGCACGCCAATTACGTTAAGGGGCTGTGAGACGAAAACTCTGGCAGAGGAACGTCTTCTCGCCATGGCAGTTCCGGAGTTTCCTCTTTTAAAAGGACGCACATCGCTCCATCTGCAGGAGCTCTCGGAACAGCCCCTGATCCTGTCCCACCGGTTTCAGAAATATATCGCCTCGAAGTTTGAGGAGGCGGGACTTGTCTGCGATATCTATCTTGCCTGTGAGGATGCGAGGACCGCGATCACGATGGCGGAACGGGGAATGGGGATCGCGATCCTGCCGACTTCGATGCTGGAACTTTCTGATAAGCTGAAAGCATGTGAGGTCTGTGATGCCGATTTTACAACAGAGGTCCTTCTTGCCTGGAGAAAAAGTCGGATTTCGTCGGAAATACAGGAATTTCTGGAATTTTGGAATTGAGAAATGTATTCGTGGAATGCATGAATCTTGAAAAAATCTTGCGAGCAGCTTTTGCAGGCAGATTAGACGAGTGATTTTCAAAAAAACATGCGGTCCTGGAAGCAGACTCGCAGATCGGATACTTTTTTAAATTAACTTTAGAAAGCGTAAAAAGTATGAAAATTTCATATAAGAACGATGAAGGATCGTCTAAGACAAGCCGTCCATGACATAATACACATTATGTCATGGACGGCTTTTTTGAATGAAAAAATGTATGATCGGAAAACGATACGGAAGTCTCGTGGTAATTGAAAAAGTGAAGATTTCAGGGAAACCGAAAACTTATTGGCGGTGTCAGTGTGACTGCGGGAATACATGCACCGTAGAAGATTCACACCTGAAAAACGGACATACGAAGAACTGTGGCTGCAGGAGACGGATCCGAATCCAGGAAAAACGCCTTGATCTCACCGGACAGCGGTACGGCAGGCTTGTGGTTCTGGGACCTGCAGCGGAGCTGACAGAAAAAAAGGAAGGTACGATGGAGCAAAGTGGATCGTCCGAAGGTGATCGCGCGGATCGTCCGGGAAGGATGAGTGACTACTGGCTTTGCCAGTGTGACTGTGGAAAACAATGCATCTGCCGAAAAGAGAATCTCCGCTCCGGGGTCACAAGAAGCTGCGGCTGTCTTCAGGAAGCACAGAGAAAGGTAAATATGAAGAAAGCCATCCATTTTATGGACGGAACCTGTGTGGAGCGGATCGCGTGCAGAAAGACATTTTCCAATAATACTTCCGGTCATCGCGAAGTATACAGAAGAGAAAACAACCGATGGAGAGCCTCCATTGGCTTTCAGGGAAAATCCTACAATCTTGGCAGCTTCGCAACCTATGAGGAGGCAGTTCAGGCGCGGCTGGACGCGGAAAAGCGGTTATATGATCCATTTTTAGCGAAATATCGCGAAGAAAATTCCTGAGGACGCAGGGGGATCACAATACTGATAAAAACACTTCCAACCGCAGGAATACCGGGCAGCTTTGCTACATAGAATGCAGTTTAGGGAGTGATTTTTATAAATTTTTAAGGAGCAAGGGGGAAAGGAGGAGCTTTGTGAGCATACAGAGGCAGAAGAATCCTGTGTGCAGCAATTGAAATATTGACTCACAGTAACTGTTCGACAGAGATACAGTTACGATCCACGATTCAAAGAAGGAGGAAAAGAGAGATGAAGAAGCGCGGAATGAAAAAACGTGTTATGGCAGCACTCATGACGGTCTGTATGGTCGTTGGGTCTGTGCCGGGGGTGTCGTTGGCGGATGTGTCAGGTGAACCATCTGGTACGCTGACACCGGCTGCAAAGAAATATAACTTTGATGGAACAGCGTCAACAGCTACAGATCCGGATATTGAGCTTAACAAGACAGCTGCATATAACGGAACATTTACTGAGAACGGTCAGACAGAACTTACAAAGACCTTTGAGGTTGGAACGAAACTCACGCTTGCGGATATTCCTGCATCCAAGGGTAAGAGCAGCAGTTACAGCGATCAGACCTGGGATAAATTCCCGGTTGGATATATTGTAGGAAAAGATGGAACGACCTTCACGATCACCTACAAGTGGAGATCAAGCGGCAGTGATTATGACTATGGCACCTCCACAAGAGGCAAAGCCACAAACGCAGCTGGTAAGTCCGGACGTTGGATCTTAGAGGGCGGCGGGTTCACGGAGGATAACGGGACAACACAAGAGGACACATGTACACCGGCTGGCATGAGATCGACGGCAAGTGGTATTACTTCAACACAGCATCCGACAAGGGAACACTTGGCGCAATACTTGCGAACACCACAACACCGGATGGATATCAGGTAGATGCAAATGGAGCATGGATCCGGTAATTCCGGCAGGAAACCTTCATGGCTCACCGGGCGCGGGATCCTCATAGCAGTCATGTTTCTTTTGGGACTGGGAATCTTTCTGTACCCGCATATCTGTGACTGGTACTATCAGTATCAGTTCAACAAGGCGATCGCGGCGTATGACCGGTTTCAGGGGATCGACTGCGAAGGAATGATCCAGGCGGCCAGAGAGTACAATGAAAGACTTGCAAAGAAAGAGGAACAGTTTCTGGTTCCCGCAGAGGAACGGGAGGAGCTTGACCACCTTCTGGATCCATGGGAAACAGGGATGATGGGATATGTGGACATTCCGAAGATCGGGGTCCACGTTCCCATTTACCACGGAACGGAAGAGCGGGCGCTTCAGTCGGGCGCCGGTTTCTGGTATGGGACAAGCCTGCCGGTGGGCGGTGAAAATACCCATTGTGTGCTGGCCGCCCATAACGGTCTTGTGAAGGCGAAACTGTTCACTGACCTGGACAAACTGGAAGTGGGAGATCGGTTCACTCTGGATGTCTTAAACGAGACATTCACGTATGAGGTGGATCAGATCCTCGTAACACTTCCGGAAGAGACGGAAGAACTTTATGTCCAGAACGGAAAAGACCTTGTGACGCTTTATACCTGTACTCCGTATGGGGTAAATACCCACAGGCTCCTTGTCCGCGGACACCGGGTAACAGAACCGGAAGAATGATGGAAAAAATGCGCCGGTTCACAAAAAAGTGAAAACGGAGCTTTTTTCGACATAAATTGACATGGAGGGAATCGAAAATGAAAAAGAAAATGAACAAGGTTTTAGTAGTCTGCACAGCGGCAGCAGCGATGACAGCATTTTCAGGAACCGCTTTTGGGGCAACTCTCGATCTGGAGTCAAAGACAGCGGTTGCTGACGCGAAGGATGGAGCCGGGGATATCCAGGAGGCCATAAATCAGATCTCGGGGAACGGAAATAAAGATGGGTGGACCATCAAAATAAAGTCTGGTACATATGACCGATTTACAATTCCGGCAGATTTTAAGAACATCACGGTTGAGGGAGAGAAAAACAGCGTTATTCAGGTGATGAATGCGTCAGTGGCAGACAACCTTTCAGATGCTGGCGGAATTAACGCGTTTGGCAGTAATATTACTTTAAAAGGACTTACAATTGATGCTGGAAATGTACCGGCTGAAGAGGGAAAGTTTACAGCAGCGGTTTCCAATCACAATGGCGCAGTAGGTGGAACTGGCTTTTCTCTTCATGTTGAAAACTGTACGATTAAGGGAACAGATTCACAATTTGCGGATGGTATTTTATTTGACAGTCCGGGATTTGATGTGAAAAATTGTAAAATTTCAGGTTTTAAGCAGGCAGTTGAATTCTTTGGAGATAATTTTGTAGTTCCGGAATCTGGAAATATGGTCAGTGGGAATACGGTCCGTGACTGTAGCTTTGCTATTCATGGATATTTTGGCGGCGGCTCGGATGGCGGAGTGCTGAGTTTTAAGAATAATAAGGTAACCGGTACGGATGATCTGTGCGCCAAAGTAGTGATTCAGGATCTGAGTAATACAGGGGCCGTTCGCGCGGATATCTCTGGAAACACATTTGTGAATGCACTTGTGGGACTTGTGAATCTGAGAGAAAACGGGAAAACGATCTCACCAGTATTGACCTCCAATGAGATGGGCGCAAACAGTTTTTATGTTGAGGCGGTGGAGCCGGGAACCATTGAATTTTATGCGACATATCATGCGCCGGAGAACAGCGAAGGCTGCTGGAGAGTGACAGGAATTGAAGATTTTGGCATTGATGCCGGATTAAATCCGGATGGATCCAAAGCAAAGATCGAGGAGTTGGTGGATGCAGCGAATGAAAGTGGATCCAGAACGTTGAGCATTACGGGAATTGATGAAAACAATCTGATCAAAACGTTCACTTATTTTAAAGATGGAATTTACTGGGACAGCGATAAGGAAAGTAAACCGTCGGTGGACAAAAAAGCGGATGGTCAGGACCGTATCGAGGCAGCAAGGCCAGGAGATGTTATTTCTTTTACACTGGAATCCAATCTGCCGCAGTCACTGTCAGCGCAGGTAAAAAGACGTACTCCAAATGACGACAGACCAGATGATGACAGACCATATATTATAGAAAAGAAGTCTTATCAGCTGATATTCCATGATAAGATGAGCAGTAATCTTTCTCTTAATCAGGCTACATTGAAAGTCGAAATCATGAATAATGGAAAGCTTGTGGAACTGCCGGAGAAATATTACATGGTGCGTACAGATCTTGAAGGTGAGACTTTCCGGGTAACAGTAGGACTTGTGGCAGCGTTTAATGATGGTCAGATCTCGTATGATCAGCTGAAGAATGCGGCACAGATCGTCGTATCTTATGACGCAACGGTAAAAGACAGTGTTATCAATGGAGACAAGGTGGAGAACCGTGCATGGGTCAACGACAGCGAAGAGGATATCGTTGACGGCCCGGTCATCGATCCAGATGTTCCGTCCACCGGTGGAGTTGGAACAAAAGCCTTCACAGCAGCAGGAATCGCCCTGATGGGAGTTGCAGCAGGTGCTGTGATCGTGACAGGTAAGAAAAAGAAAGAAGAACAGTAATTCAGACTTTTCGGATTGTTGCTAGTTATGAGAACGAGGTAGAGACATGAAAAAATCATGGAAAAGTTTCATGACCGTCACCGCAGCCGCTGCTGCGATGACGGCTGCCATGGCATTTTCTTCGTTGGCGGCTGTGGCGAAGGTAGATGATGACCTTCCGGAAAACCGTCATATCGTATCGGTAGCTTCCGGCGGATATGAGACGGGATTCCAGATCAAGGCGGCTCATGGCGCGGACATCTACGAGACGACAAGTTATCCGATCGATAAAAAGGCAGACGGCGAGGATGAGATCGGAACCGTAAGTCAGGGAAAGAAGATCGAGTTTACACTGAACTCCAGTCTTCCAAAGCTGCTTGCACGCTATGTTGTAACGGCATCCAACGCCTCACCGGCAAACTCCGCAAGGGAGATTCGCAAAGTCCGCGTACATAGTGCGTCCGGCGCGGGAATAGTCCGCGTACACAGTGCGTCCGGTGCGGAGACAGTCCGCGTGTACAGCGCATCCGGTGCCGGAAGAGCGGGAAGCGTAATCAGGGACAACTACGACAATGAGATTGCCAGACAGTTCCTTTTAGCAGATGAAAAATATGCGATCCCGGATTCTGTTGTGGAGACCATGGTCTTCCACGATGAGATGAACCGGTATCTGAAGTTTATCGACGGTACGCTCCGTGTGACTGCGGGCAGGGATGGAAAAGAAGTTCCTTCCGGGTATTACACGGTAACAGCCAGTGGTTCCAACGCATTCCGGGTTGAGGTTGATCTTGTAAACCTCTTTAATACCGGAATCATCGATTATGAAGATCTGACGGGTGAAAATCCGATTACAGTGACCTATGAAGCGGTCGTGACAGACGACGCGATCCAGGGGGACGAGCTGTTTAACGAAGCCTGGGTCAACGATGGAGAACATGACTCCGTGGAAGGTGCGGTCCTCGATAAGAAGGTTCCGTCCACAGGCGGAATGGGACGGGGAATGTTCACGGGTCTTGGACTCCTGTTTATGGGCACAGCGGCAGCAGCAGGGAAGAGAAAAAGAAGCATGTAGATCAGATACAGAAATCGATGTAGAAGGAAGGAATCCAAGATGACAGGAATTCGGAAAAAGAATAAGATCCTGGGCTTTATTTTTGCCGTGCTTGCGGTATGGATGGTGATATTTCAAAATCCGTCCTACGCGGCACAGCGGTGCAGCCTGAATGTAAAAACAGAACAGGCCGGAATGACGGTATATCTCTATCGGGTTGCAGAAAAACAGGCGGGTGTCTATGTACTGAATGAGAATTTTCAGGCTTCCGGCGCGGATGTTTCCGGAGGAGGCTCCAGAGAGGCTGCGATCACTCTGACAAATTTTGTGAAGGCGCAGGGGACCCAGCCTTACCGGACCGGAACGGGAAGCGGAAAACATGTGTTTTTTCGGAATCTTCCGGATGGAGAGGCTCTCTACCTTGTGACGGGGGATCCGCTGACCGTTGGCGGCAAGACCTACATTCCGGCACCGGTTCTCGTGGAAGCGGGCGGTGCCGCGGCGGAAGCAGATATCAAGTGTGATATTGAAGAACCGGAAAACCCGACAAACCCAACGGAACCGACGAATCCGACCGAACCCACAAACCCGACGGATCCATCGAATCCGACCTCTCCGACCCGTTATCATGATGACAGTGATGATGACGACTGGGATCCGACTCCGAATAAGAAGCCGACGATCACAACAGCGGCTGACGAGACGGTGACGATCACAGATGCGGAGACACAGTCGGAAACCAGAGTGGAGGAGAGTACGGCAGAGAGTGAAACAGAGACATCTACGGAGACAACCGTGGAGAACGAAAAGAAGCTTCCTCAGACAGGACAGCTGTGGTGGCCGGTAGGGATCCTGCTCTCCGCAGGCGCAATCCTTCTGGCGGCAGGTCTTGTGATGAAAAAGAGAAGTAAGGAAAAATAAAAAAATTAAAGAGAAACATGAGGATACAGATATGAAAAAGAAAACGCTTCATCCCTCCGGATTTACAAGCAAATGGAGAGCATACTCCAGTACCACAACTCCGCCGACAGAACCGGGACGTTATACCATGACAGTCGTTGTCCTCGGCGGTAACTATCTGGCCTCTCCGATCAATCGGTCCTTCCAGATCACGAAGTAGGACGGCTGAATGGTAAAATCGCGGGTTCTGTAGCCCGCGATCAGGAGACATTCATATGAAAAAAAGTATGCATCACATTCCCGTTATCAGATCAATGGGGATGTGATGCGTATTTTGATGTAAAAAGAATGTGCCCAGGCGGCTCCGTAAGGAACCACCCGGGCACATTGGATTGTTTCGTTATTAGTACAACTTTGCACCGGCCGGGATTCTGTCATCGACCATCAGAAGGTTCAGTCCCTCATGGCCATCTTCCTCATGGACTGCTGAGATCAGCATACCTTCGGAATCGATTCCCATCATCTTTCTCGGCGGAAGGTTCACAATCGCGATTGCTGTCTTTCCAACCAGCTCTTCCGGCTCGTAATACTCGTGAATACCGCTTAAGATCACGCGGTCCTTGCGCTCTCCGTCGTCCAATGTGAACTTCAGGAGTTTCTTGGACTTCGGTACCGCTTCACAAGCTAAAATCTTAACTGCGCGGAAATCGGATTTTGCGAATGTTTCGAAATCAACCATTTCTTTGAAGATCGGCTCGATCTTAACGTTGGAGAAATCGATCTTCTCAACAGTCTTTGCTGCCGGAGCGGCTACGGAAGACTTGGAAGATTTTTTGTCGGAATCTAAGGACTTCATTGTCGGGAAGAGCAGTACGTCACGGATCGCCGGGGAGTTTGTAAATAACATAACAAGACGGTCGATACCGTATCCGATACCACCGGTCGGCGGCATACCGATCTCAAGGGCATTTAAGAAGTCCTCGTCAGTGGTATTTGCCTCGTCATCACCGGCAGCAAGTGCTGCTTCCTGTGCTTTGAAACGCTCTCTCTGGTCGATCGGGTCGTTTAACTCGGAGTATGCGTTGCACATCTCACGGGCATAGATATAGAGCTCGAAACGCTCAACCTGCTCCGGGTGACCCGGTTTCTTCTTGGTAAGCGGGGAGATCTCGATCGGATGGTCTGTGATGAAGGTCGGCTGGATCAGGTGCTCCTCAACGAATTCCTCGAAGAAGAGGTTGATGATGTCGCCGCGGACATGACGATCCTCGTAGTGAACGCCCTTCTCATCTGCTAATTTCTTTGCTTCCTCAGTCGTAGTGATCTCATTGAAATCAATACCGGTATATTTTTTGATCGCGTCGATCATGGTAAGGCGCTCGAACGGCTTTCCAAGGTCGATCTCGACATCTGCGTACGGAATCGTTGTGGATCCGCAGATCTGCTTTGCAATATGACGGAACATATCCTCTGTGAGATCCATCATTCCCTGGTAATCCGTGTATGCCTGATATAACTCCATAAGAGTAAATTCCGGGTTGTGTCTTGTATCAAGACCTTCATTACGGAATACACGGCCGATCTCGTAAACGCGCTCCATACCGCCGACGATGAGTCTCTTTAAGTAGAGCTCAAGGGAGATACGAAGCTTTACATCCTCGTCGAGAGCGTTATAGTGTGTCTCGAACGGTCTCGCAGCAGCACCGCCTGCGTTTGCGACGAGCATCGGAGTCTCGACCTCAAGGAATCCGAGGTCATCTAAGTATCTGCGGATGCAGCTGATGATCTTGGAACGCATAACGAATGTCTTCTTAACGTCCTCGTTCATGATCAGGTCAACGTATCTCTGACGGTAACGGGTATCTGTGTTTGTGAGTCCGTGGTACTTCTCCGGAAGGATCTGTAAGCTCTTGGAGAGGAGTGTTACGGAATGGGCATGAACAGAGATCTCGCCCATCTTTGTTGTGAATACAAAGCCCTTGACGCCGACGATATCGCCGATATCCATTCTCTTGAAGTCTTTGTAGGAATCCTCACCGAGGTCATCGCGGCATACATAGCACTGGATGTTGCCCTTGAGATCCTGGACGTTGCAGAAGGAAGCTTTACCCATGACACGCTTGGACATGATACGTCCGGCGATGGAAACTTCCTTTCCGTCATATTCTGCGTAATGATCCTTGATATCCGCGCTGTGAGCTGTCTGATCATATTTTGTGATCTGGAACGGGTCTCTGCCCTCTGTCTGTAACTCAGAAAGCTTCTCGCGGCGCACCTTTAAGAGCTGGTGGATATCCTGCTCTTTTGCATTTGCATTCTTGTTCTGATTCTGCTGTTCAGCCACTTTTCTATTTCTCCTTCACTGTAGTCTTTGTGTATGATCGATACGGTCGTGTACAGAATTTTCAGTCCGGAAAATTCCCGTCTGTACACGATGACGATCAATCGACTCTTTTAATATCGAGTACCTTGTACTGGATAACTCCGGACTGTGTCTCAACGTCAACAACGTCGCCAACGCGTTTTCCGATCAGCGCGTGTCCGACCGGGGACTCGTTGGAGATCTTATTCTCAAGGCTGTTTGCCTCTGTGGAACCAACGAGCTTGAATTCCATCTCCTCGTCGAAATCGACATCGTAAACTTTTACGATACATCCAACGTTGATCTTGTCAAGGTTTACCTCGTCCTCAACAACGACCTCCGCGTTCTTTAACAGCTTCTCGAGCTCTTCGATTCTTAACTCGATATCTCTCTGCTCGTCTTTCGCAGCATCGTACTCGGCGTTCTCGGATAAGTCTCCCTGTTCTCTTGCCTCTTTGATCTTCTGGGCAATCTCACGACGGCGGTTTACTTTCAGATCCTGAAGCTCATCCTCGTATTTTTTCAGTCCTGCATAAGTTAAAATATGTTTCTTATCAGCCATGACGTCTTACCTTTCTTATTGTTTCGGGGCAGAATGTCCCTTTATAATTTTTAGCTTTACATTCTCTGTATTATAGCGTGAACACTGGGGATTGTCAAGAAGACGAAAGGCTTTGTTTTTGAGGATTTTCACGGTATCTTTTGATAAAAAATGACTCGTATGGACAGAGGCTGCATCTTATTAGGAAGAAACAGAAAACAGGGAGAGGACAGGAAATAACAGACAAGGTAAAAACAGGAATAATTACTGATATTTACTTGATATCCTATCCGCGCTATGCTATAATCAGGTTGATCAAAAATATTTATGAGAAAGGAAGTTACCAATATGCAGTACGCGATTGCACATTTAGATCAGGACGGCAACGGAGATTCCGACAAGAATCCATATATCTCCGTTGACTTTGAAAATAACCTTGAGTCATGTCTTGAGGCGGCAAATATGATGGAGGATGAGGGATATAAGGAGATCACACCGTTTATCCTTGAGGATGAGGGAAAAAGCGGCACTTATACCTGGGAGTATGTGAGACAGCATTCCATTTAAATTTGGAAAAGAGAAATTGGGGAGATCCTGCGGGGCGTGTGAATGCTCTGCGGGGTCTTTTTTGTTGCGATGCAGTTGGAAGAAGCTGTCGGCAGTAGGTCCTGTAAGTCTTGTAAGAAGGAAAAAATAGAAAAACTTGACGAACATATGTTCTGACTGTATAATGGAAACATAAGATTTTAGGGAGAGAATTGAGTCTGGAATCGAGATAAACCATATCAGGAAAGCCGCAGAGACATTTAGTGGCTATGTATTAGTAAGGGATGTTGGTGACAGGTTCTGTAGGTTTTTTGGAGTGCTGGAAGATGACA
This sequence comes from Clostridium sp. MCC328, assembly GCF_018785465.1. Taxonomy (NCBI): domain Bacteria; kingdom Bacillati; phylum Bacillota; class Clostridia; order Eubacteriales; family Clostridiaceae; genus Clostridium; species Clostridium sp. MCC328. The sequence goes on along the minus strand of NZ_WQPW01000097.1, from coordinate 10,745 downwards.
GATAAGACTGAATAAAAGCTAAGACTAAATAACAGAGAAAACGGAGAAAATATATGAATCAGATCAACCGTGAGGATATGCTGGAGCTTACGAGAAGAATGACATTGAAGAGAAACTGCTTTGACCGGATTGCAGGGGCTTATCTGGGTAGGGACGGGTTTGTAGACGGGACATTTAATAAGAATTTCCGTCAGCTCTCCCTGCCAGATCAGCAGAAGAATCTTGATATCGCGAAGACGATCCCGTTTTCGGAGACGAATGTGGCGTTGAAGGAATATGTCTTTTCGGGGGAGGAGAAAAAGCCCGGGAGTGTGTGGCAGCTGCTCTGCGCACTGCGGGAGTGTGAGCTGAAAAACGATGCACTGCTTGATATTTTTTATGAAGTGTTTGGGGAAAAATATCCGGCGTCGGGGGATTATGCGGTCTATTTCTTTCACGGGAATTATGATGTTCCGAGAAAGGCAAAGGATAAGGAAAGCCTCTGGGAATCGGAGGAAGTTTACCGGTTCCTGATCTGTGCGGTGTGCCCGGTGAGCGGAGATTATGAGCCGGGGATGCCGGTCTGCGGATTTATGTTTCCGGCGTTTAAGGACCGGGGACCGGATAATGGGCGGATCCAGGTGTTTGAAGCGGATCCGGCGCGGCCGCATAGGGATTTTTTAAATTTGATCTTGCCAGTGAGTGCATATATTTTGTGAAGGTATGTGGGGAAAATGGAAATTGATGTCGGAAGGGAGACGGGCTATGGCGGATAGAATGAGCAAGATGGATAGATCAAACAGAATTTACGCAGCGATCGATCTGAAGTCATTTTACGCCTCTGTTGAGGTGGTGGATCGAAAACTGGATCCGATGACGACGCACCTTGTCGTCGCGGACCGGAGCCGGACATCGAAAACGATCTGCCTTGCGGTATCGCCTTCTTTAAAGGCGTATGGGATTCCCGGACGCGCGCGCCTCTTTGAGGTGGAGCAGAAGGTGGAGGAGGTGAACCGGGAGAGAAGGCGGCGGGCCCCCGGTGGAAAATTCACGGGAAGTTCCTGTGATGCGGTTGAACTGACGAAAAGACCGGATCTTGCGCTGGATTTTATCGCTGCGCCGCCGCAGATGGCCCACTATATGGAGAAAAGTTCACAAATTTACCAGATCTATTTAAAATATGTGGCACCGGAAGATATCCATTCCTATTCGATCGATGAGGTCTTTATCGACCTGACTTCCTATCTTGAGACATACCATATGTCGGCGCATGAGCTGACGACACGGATGATCCGGAATGTGCAGAAAGAAACCGGCATTACGGCGACTGCGGGGATCGGAACGAATCTGTACCTTGCAAAGATCGCGATGGATATTATGGCAAAGCACATCGAACCGGACGCGGACGGAGTGCGTATCGCGGAACTGGATGAGATGAGTTACCGGAGATATCTGTGGGGACACCGTCCGCTGACGGATTTCTGGCGTGTGGGCCGGGGATACGCGAAAAAACTGGAAGAACGGGGAATCTACACGATGGGGGATATCGCCAGATGCTCCCTCGGAAAGGAAAACGATTATTATAACGAAGATCTTCTGTACCGGATGTTCGGTGTCAACGCGGAACTTCTGATCGACCATGCCTGGGGGTATGAGCCGTGTACGATCGCGGATGTCAAGGCGTACCAGCCGGAAAACCACAGCGTCGGATCCGGGCAGGTTCTTGCCTGTCCATATACCGTCCAGAAGGCAAGGCTCGTCGTGCGGGAGATGGCGGACCTTTTGGCTCTGGATCTTGTGGACAAAAAGCTGACAGCGGACCAGGTGGTCTTGACGGTGGGATACGATATCGAAAACCTGACGGATTCAAAACTCAGAAAGAACTACAGCGGGGAGATATCCACGGACCGTTATGGAAGACGGATCCCGAAACACGCCCACGGCTCCAGAAATCTTGGCGGGCAAACTTCCTCCACGAAACGGATCACGGAGGCGGTTATGGAGCTCTACGATGAGATCATGAATCCAAAGCTTCTTGTGCGCCGGATCGCGATTTCCGCAAACCATGTGGTCTGTGAGGGAACGGAACAGAACGTGCAGGAGTACGAACAGTTGAATCTCTTTACCGATTACGGCACACAGGTGGAGCAGAAAAAGAAGGAAGAGGAAGAATTGGCGCGGGAAAAACGAATGCAGCAGGCGGTTCTGGAGATCAAGAAAAAGTTCGGAAAGAACGCGGTCTTAAAGGGAATGAATCTGGAAGAGGGCGCGACCGCGGTAAAGCGGAACAACCAGATCGGAGGTCACAGGGCATGAGTACATGGGAGAAATATCGGGATATGATCGATCTTCCATATCCGGGAGAATCAAAGCATACCCGGATGCCGGTGAGGGACAGGGCAGCCCAGTTTGCTCCATTTGCTGCGCTCACCGGATTTGGCGCAGTGTTAAAAGAGACGGAACGTATTACGGAAAAGCGGATCGAGCTGGATGAGTACGAGAAGGAAAAGCTGAATGAGAATCTGCGGCTTCTATTGGAAAAACAGGAATCCCGTCCAGAAATCACAGTAACCTTTTTTGTACCCGATGAAAAGAAGGACGGAGGAGCATATCGGACGATCTCCGGTCATATAAAGAGAGTGGACGAGGAGAGTCATTGTTTGATTTTAGAGGAAGGGGAAAGAATTCTGCTGGAAGATATTTTTGATCTCGCATTCACTGCTCATGAAAAGTAAAGAGAGACGATATAAAAATGTTATAAAATTAATAACAAAATACTTGCGTTAATTATTTAACAATAGTATAATGTTTATAGAACTTAGAAAAGCGAAGCGTGATTGGTTCCTGATAAAACCTGTGAAACACAGGTCGGAAACTTGAGATCCCTGTCTGTAATGACAGAATTGTGAAAGGAGAAGAGAGCGTATGGCAAGATTTACATTACCGAGAGACATTTATCATGGAAAAGGATGTCTGGAAGAACTGAAGAATCTGAAGGGAAAGAAAGCATTTCTCGTAGTAGGCGGCGGTTCTATGAAACGCCAGGGATTCCTTGACAAGGCTGTTCATTACTTAAAAGACGGTGGAATGGAAGTTGAAGTTTTTGAGGGCGTAGAACCGGATCCGTCGGTGGAGACCGTTATGAGAGGCGCGGAAGCGATGCGCAAGTTTGAGCCGGACTGGATCGTATCCATGGGCGGCGGTTCCCCGATCGATGCGGCGAAGGCGATGTGGGCGTTCTATGAGTACCCGGAGACTACATTTGAAGACCTGATCACTCCGTTCAGCTTCCCGGAACTGAGACAGAAAGCAAGATTCGCGGCGATTCCGTCCACATCCGGTACAGCTACAGAGGTAACGGCATTCTCTGTTATCACAAACTATCAGACCGGAGTGAAATATCCGCTGGCTGACTTTAATATTACTCCGGACGTTGCGATCGTAGATCCGGATCTCGTGATGGGACTTCCGGTGAAACAGGTTGCCTATACCGGTATGGATGCCCTGACCCATGCGATCGAGGCGTACGTCTCCACATTAAACGGACCGTTTACGGATCCGCTGGCACTTCAGGCGATCGAGATGGTTCTGGAATACCTTCCGGCATCTTACAATGGAAATACCCATGCGAGAGAGGAGATGCATTACGCGCAGTGTCTCGCGGGAATGGCATTCTCCAATGCGCTTCTTGGAATCGTTCACTCTATGGCCCACAAGACGGGAGCTGCGTTCTCCACCGGACATATTCCGCACGGATGCGCGAACGCAATCTATCTTCCGTATGTCATCCAGTATAACGCGAAGGATACCGTCGCAGCTGATCGTTACGCGGAGATCGCAAGAAGAATGGGATTAGAGGGAAGATCCAGACAGGCCCTGATCAACAGTCTCTGCGCGAAGATCAATGAATTCAATGAGAAGCTGAATATTCCGAAGACACTGAAAGAATTCGGCATCAATGAGGACGAATTTAAGGAGAAGGTGGATCGTATCGCGGAACTCGCGGTTGGCGATGCATGTACCGGATCGAACCCGAGAGAGATCGATCCTGCGAATATGGCGAAGCTGCTTACCTGCACATATTACGGAACTGAAGTTGACTTTTGACGATAATTTGAGATGCAGCTGTGAGGGTGCTAAGCAGCTGTTGGAAAGATTATCCGCATAATATAAATATTGTGGTGTAATCAGATCTTGTAAGGAGATCAAATTGGGAAAATCTCTGCCGGAAATATCTGGCAGAGATTTTCTGTTTGCAGGTTACTGTTCACGCCTTGCGCAAACAGTAACTGATTTTGCCGATGCTTCGCATTCCGAATCGGCAAAATCCACTACCACCACTGTATTGTACGGAATTTTCAGTTCAGAAAATTCCTACCCGTGTACAGTAACGTTTCCAGGATATATCAAGCGAGGTTTTTCTATCATTCTATTGACTTTCTGTAGAAGCCACTCTATAATATATGGTATTGAATACTACATCACAGGGAAAAATAAATAAGAACTGTGATAGGGAATAGAGCTGGAGGAAGCAGTATGAATTATAGAATTATTGGGGATAGCTGCATGGATCTTACTGAGGAGCAGAGGAAGGACCCACATTTTACCCTGATCCCGTTTACGCTTATGGTGGAAGACCATCAGTTTGTCGACGATAAGAATTTTAACCAGAAGGAATTCTTAAAGATCGTAAAGGAAAGCCCGGAGTGTCCGAAGACTGCATGCCCGTCTCCGGAGACATTTAAGGAAGCTTACTGCTGCGAGGAGGAGAATGTATTTGTTATTACGATCTCTTCCCACCTGAGCGGATGCTATAACAGTGCGGTTCTCGCAAAGAATCTTTATGAGGAAGAGTTTGGAACCGGAAAGAAGAATATCGTGGTGATCGATTCTGAGTCTGCTTCTACCGGAGAAGTAAATCTCGCGCTTTATGTTCAGGAACTCTGTGAGCAGGATATTCCGTTTGAAGAGATCGTAAAGAAAACTCTCGAGTACCGTGACAGACAGAAGACGTATTTCGTTCTGGAAACTCTGGATACATTGAGAAAGAACGGACGACTCACCGGACTTCAGGCGTTCTTCGCGACAAAATTAAACATTAAGCCTGTTATGGGTGCGGATCACGGCGTGATCATCAAACTGGATCAGGCCCGCGGAATCCAGAAGGCACTTCAGAGAATGGTGGAGATCGTTGTGAAAGATGCAGGAACAGTGGAAGATAAGTGTCTTACGATCGCTCACTGCAATGCGCCGGAACGTGCCCAGTATGTAAAAGAAAAATTTGAACAGGCCGCAAAGTTCAAAAAGATCATTGTGACCGAGACAGCCGGACTTGCTACCGTTTATGCAGGGGACGGCGGAATCATTGTGGCAGTATAAATAATGGAAAAGAAATGAGAAAGGCGTTCGATCCACCCGGAGAAAAATCCGGATGATGGATTTAACGCCTTTTTTATGTAGCAGGAAATTCCCTGTTACATAAAAAGGCACTGACGTGCCAAAGATGCGCACTCGCGCGAAGATGTAGACTGTCGCAAACGACCGCGCGAGGCGCGGGAATGTGCCAAGGCACATTCATTTTATCGAAATGAGAAAGCAGTTACAGGTCCATCCCCTGAAAAATATGATGTTCCTTTAAATATTTTGCAATGGAATTCAAAACCAGTCTTTTATTCCCGCTCCATTCCGGTGCGATCAGAATCGACTTTGGCCCGTCGCCGCTGATCCGATGGATCACAGTTTCCTGTGGGAGGATCTTTAAACAGTCACCGATCAGTTCCAGATATTCCGGCAGTTCCAGTGTGTGAAACCCGCCGGATGCATAAAGATCGGCAAGATCTGTCCCTTTTAACACATGAAGGAGCTGCAGCTTGATCCCATCCACATGGAGCTTCCCAAGGTAATTCACGGTTTCCAGCATCTGTTCCCTCGACTCTCCGGGAAGTCCGAGGATCACATGGACGATCACCGTGAGTCCGGCAGCCTTTAACCTGCGGTAGGCATCCTCAAAAACGGGGAGCGCATATCCCCGGCGGATGAGTTTTGCCGTATCCTCATGGATCGTCTGCAGACCGAGTTCTATCCAGACTGGTTTTTCTTTATTTAACCGGGAAAGAAGCTCTACGGTTTCATCCGGGAGGCAGTCCGGCCGTGTACCGATGGAGAGTGCGCAGATCTCCGGGAGAGAGATTGCCTCAGAAAAGAGTTGTTTCAGATAGGAGAGTGGGGCATAAGTGTTTGTGTATGACTGGAAATACGCGATATAGGCAGCGTCATCTCCTGAGATCTTCCGGCTGACGCGGGCCTTCGCAAGGTCAGCCTGCTCTCTAAGGGATCCGGCCTGCTTTTCTGCAAAATCACCGGATCCGCCGGCACTGCAAAAGATACAGCCGCCCCTTCCCAGTGTGCCATCCCGGTTTGGACATGTCATGCCGCCGTCCAGAGCGAGTTTATAGACTTTTTTCCCAAATATCTTTTTTAATTCATAGTCGAGAGAGTGGTACGGTTTGCCATTCCAGTCTGTCTGACGCATAAAACAGATCCTTTCAAAAAATAAGTTTTCCTTGCAACACATATACGAGGTATTATATAATAATAAGAGGTTTCTTTTCAACCTGATTTCCGGAAAAGTTACTGCGCCTGCTTTGCGCGTAGTTACTGTTCACGCCTTGCGCAAACAGTAACTGATTTTGCCGATGCTTCGCATTCCGAATCGGCAAAATCCACTACCACCACTGTATTGTACGGAATTTTCAGTTCAGAAAATTCCTACCCGTGTACAGTAACTGTGGGTACAGTAACCCGGAAAACACAGCAAAGCTTCTACATAAGGTGCCGGCTGTGAAGAAAATAAAAATATCCGCCAAAGCGGATCGAAAAGGAGAACTGGGGTTATGGATAGAGAAGCTGCAAAGAAAGCATTACAGAGCGCGAAAGCGACCGGATTTTTCAAAGAAATGTACGGGGACGGCGCCGCTGAGAATGAAAAGCGCTATGAGCATGTTCTTGAGGGATTCGAAAAGTCATTCGGGGGGGATCAGGTGAGTCTTTTTACTTCCGCAGGACGTACCGAGATCAGCGGAAACCACACAGACCACAATAATGGAAAAGTTCTGGCTGGAAGCATCAACCTTGACTGTGTTGCCTGCGCGGCGGCAAACGGAACCGATGAGATCCACATTATCAGTGAGACATACAGCCAGAAATTCACGATCAATATCAAAAATTTAAAGCCGAGCGACAAGATGGCCGGAACCATCGACCTGACAAAGGGAATGCTGGCCGGATTTCAGGAGATGGGATATCAGATCGGCGGCTTTGATGCTTATATCACAAGCAACGTGATCAGCGCCGCCGGAGTCAGCTCCTCCGCTTCCTACGAAATGCTGATCTGTTCCATGATCAACGAGTTCTTCAATGACGGAAAAGTGGACGTCGTTACATATGCCCATGTCGGCAAATACGCGGAAAACAAATACTGGAATAAAGGTTCAGGTCTTCTCGACCAGATGGCATGCGCGGTGGGCGGCATGATCACCATCAACTTCAAGAATCCTTTAGAACCGGTTGTTGAGAAACTCGACTATGATTTCGGTGCTCAGGATCACAGCCTGATCATTGTCCAGACCGGAAAAGGTCATGCGGACTTAAGCGCGGAGTATTCCTCCATCCCGAATGAGATGAAGAGGGTGGCAGCCGTGTTTGGAAAGGAAGTCTGCGCGGAGATCACGGAACAGGAAGTGATCGAAAATGCGGCGAAAGTGAGAAAAGAGGCGGGTGACCGCGCGTTCTTACGTGCCCTTCACTTCTTTGAGGAGAACAAGCGTGTTGAAAAACAGGTTCAGGCATTAAAGGAGAACCGTTTTGACGAATTCTTAAGCCTGATCACTGAATCCGGAAATTCTTCTTGGAAATGGCTCCAGAACTGTTATGTTCCGGGATCTGAGGAGCAGGGGATCACTTCCGCGTTAGCACTCACAGAGTTATTTATTAAGGAAAAAGGCTGCGGCGCATGCCGTGTTCACGGCGGCGGATTTGCGGGCGTTATTATGGCGATGCTGCCGAATTCCGTGACAGACGAGTACATCGCTTATATTGAAAAGGCAATGGGAGAGGGAAGCGCATACCGTATGAGCATCCGCCCGTACGGAGCGGTATGCGTGGATGGATATATCGCATGAATCGGAGACACGCACGGAGCCTGATTCTTATAGCTGCCGCTTCCGGTGTATTAACTGCATGCTCAAAGCCGGATCCCGGTATGGGGGAGACGAGAAAACTCATTATGGGGACCTTCACTGAGGACAGCGTGATTGACCGGGCTGGAAAAGCCGTGGCGGCGACCATCAGCAACACAGTTCCCGGAGTCTATGTGGAGACCTGGCCGTCAAAAGGCGCCTATATGAATATAGATCATCTGTTTGACGGGACATATGATCTCGTGATCGTTCCGGCTGGGGCAGCTTACGAGGCGTATACGGGAACCGGTGCCTGTGAGGGAGAAAAAAAGGAAAAACTTCGTGCAGTAGCGGCATGTTATCCGATCGTCTCCACATGGATATCCCCGAAAAAACTGGGACTTTCGAAGGTACAGGAACTGAAGGGGCATCCGCTTGCCGTGGGAAATGAAGGTTCTGAGACGGCAAAGGTATCCGGAGAAGTGTTCGATGTCCTTGGAATCGACAAGGAGAACACGGAGATCTGGTATTATGGGATCCAGGGTGGAGCCGACGGGGTCCGGGACCAGTGGGCTGACGGGATCCATGCGTTCACGGAGTCCCCTGTCCCGGTTTACCAGGAGCTGGCGGCAGAGGATGGGATCCGGTTCTTATCCTACACGGACGAAGAACTGGATGAGATCTTAGACGGCCATCCGGAATACAGTAAGATCAAAGTTCCGGCAGGGACTTATGAAAATCAGGACGATGAGGTCGGGACCTTCTGCGAAAAAGTCCTTGTCTGCGTGTCTGCGGATATGGATGAAGACCTTGTTCATGAGATCGCCTGGGCATTGGAGGTCAACGGACCGGTGTATACAGCCGGAGAACCGTTTATGCGGGCGATGGATGACAGGGAGTTCCGGGCTTCTAAGATCCCGATTCCGCTTCATGACGGGGCAAAACGGTATTATGAGGAGCAGGGATATTTCAAATAGTAATATATTCCGTAACTGTTCAGTAGGTCTGCGCATTTACTGCGCTGGCCGTAAGAAAACTTAGAATAGAAGGCAAAAAATCCTATCGGCACAGCCGATTTGGAATGGATTTTTGCGCGTAACTGTGAGGGGTACTGAACAGTTACAATATCCCTCAAAATAACAAGCGGTCTTATAAGAGACCGGGAAAAGGAGATGTCCTATGTTGTACAAAGAATTGATCGAATTATTTGACATGTTAGACAGCGCATCAGCATCCGGCAGCGAGGTGGTGGAGTATTTTAGATCCATCGATCCCACGTGTCAGGTGGAAACGTATCCGCTTGAAGGACCAAAAGGCCATACAGATATGGTGAGAATCCTGATTCCGGGAAAAAACGGAAAATCAAAGGGCGGAAACGCTGGAACGATCGGCATTCTCGGACGCCTCGGCGGTCTGGGGGCAAGACCGGAACAGATCGGGTTTGTCTCCGACGGTGACGGTGCCCTGACAGCGTTAGCGGTTGCCGCAAAGCTTCTCAGAATGCAGGCAAAGGGCGATTTCCTTGAGGGCGACGTATTCGTATCTACGCATGTCTGCCCGGACGCTCCGACAGCTCCCCATGAACCGGTGCCGTTTATGAACTCCCCGGTGGAAACCTGGCAGGTGAATAAGGAGGAAGTGACGGACGATCTGGACGCAGTTCTGGTTGTGGATACCACAAAGGGAAACAGGATCATCAACCACCGTGGATTCGCAATCTCACCGACGGTATGTCAGGGATATATTTTGAGGGTCAGCGAGGATCTTCTCGATGTGATGCAGACGACAACAGGAAAACTTCCTTATGTATTTGCTCTGACACAGCAGGATATCACGCCTTATGGAAATGGAATCTTCCATTTAAACAGCATCCTGCAGCCTGCGACGGCGACAAAAGCCCCGGTGGTAGGCGTTGCGATCACGACGGAGACGACCGTTGCCGGATGTGCAACGGGAGCTACCCATATGGAAGACCTGGATGAGGCAGCCCGGTTTATGATCGAGTCGGCGAAAACATTCGGAAGAGGAAAACTGAGTTTTCTGGACAAGGAGGAGTTTGCGCGGATCAAGGAGCTTTACGGCAGCATGGAACACTTCCAGACGCTTGGAAAGAAGAGTGAAGAGGCGTAAGCTTCGGGAAAAGATCCGGGTCTCAGCCGGATTCCGGCAGCAGATGTAATTTTTTAAGAAATTTGACAGAAATTTATCATAAATCCCGGCGGAAAAAATTTGACAGGTTCTGCCGGGATTGTTACAATTACGGGTAGAGCAAAAATTGTAACAATATGCGATAACCGTCTATGGGACGGGGTGATGGAGAACATACATGTCAGACAGAGAAATGATAGAAGAAACTAAGAAAGATGTTCCGGATCAGATGGAGCCGGCGATCCCGGAGATCCCGGCGGAGAAATCCGAGAAAGAACCGGAGATCGAAGCCGCAGAGTCCGCCAGCACAGAGCCGGAGGCAAAGGCAGCAGAGGCCGCCAGCACAGAACCGGAGGTCGAAGCCGCAGAGTCCGCCAGCACAGAGCCGGAGGTCGAAGCCGCAGAGTCCGCCAGCACAGAGCCGGAGGTCGAAGCCGCAGA
>NZ_WQPW01000008.1:0-117724 GCF_018785465.1 Clostridium sp. MCC328 | reverse complement strand
ATCAAAAAAACAGGGATTCTTTGCGGTTTTTACAAGTTTTTAAACGTTTTATTTGAAATAGCACAATAGGTTAAATTACATTCATACATCCAAAAAGAAAAGCGGGAAGCGACATCCAGCGCCTCCCGCATTTTCTAAACAGCCATATCCTGATCCAGATTTTATGCCTGCTTCTCAACCTTCGTAAACTTTTCTGCGATCTTAAGAAGCAGCTCCACTGTCTTCTCCATGGACTGAATGCAGATGAACTCATACTTTCCATGATAGTTATGTCCGCCGGTACAGAGGTTCGGACATGGAAGTCCCATGTAGGAAAGTCTCGATCCATCCGTGCCTCCGCGGACCGGATTGATCGCCGGAGTCTCGATGCCAAGCTCCTTAAATGCCTCAGCAGCCACATCCATCAGGTACATATGCGGACGGATCTTCTCAGCCATGTTGTAGTAGGTATCTGCGATCTCCACCTCGACTGTTCCCTCACCGTACTTCGCGTTCAGGAACTCGCCGATCTTCTTTCCGAGTGCTTTTCTCTCCTCAAACCGCGCCATATCATGGTCACGGACAATATAGTGAAGAGTCGTGTTCTCGACATTTCCGCCGATGTTGTTCAGATGGAAGAATCCCTCATATTTTTCCGTATACTGCGGCTTCTCGTTCTCCGGCAGCATCGACTGGAATTCCAGACCGATCAGGATTGAGTTTTTCATCTTGTTCTTCGCGCTGCCCGGATGAATGTTACTTCCATGGATCGTGACTTTCATGGATGCCGCGTTGAAGGTCTCATACTCCATCTCGCCCCAGGCGCCGCCGTCAACGGTATAAGCCACATCTGCGCCCCATCCGGGAACATCAAAGAAGTCAACACCGTGTCCGACTTCCTCGTCCGGTGTGAAAGCGATCTTGATGGTTCCGTGCGGGATCTCCGGATGTGTCAGAAGTGTCTCCGCCATGGTCATGATCTCGGCAATTCCCGCCTTGTCATCTGCACCTAACAGTGTCGTTCCATCGGTAGTGATCAGATCCTGCCCCACATAGTTTTTTAAGAATGGGAACATCTTTGTTGTCATCTTTACACCGAGTGCCTTATTTAAAGTGATATCCTTTCCGTCGTAGTGCTTGACGAGCTGTGGGCGGACATTCTCATCCGGACAATCCGGTGAAGTGTCCATATGCGCGAGGAAGCCGACGGTCTGGCAGTTATAATCCCCGTTTGCCGGAATCGTTCCGTACACGTAACCGTGCTCACTCATGGAGACGTCCTTCACCCCGATATTCTTTAACTGTTCGGACAGAAGCTTCGCCAGAGCGAACTGTTTTTCCGTACTCGGAACTGTTCCCGCATCCTCTGCGGACTGCGTATCGAATGCTACATACTTGAGGAAATAATCAACTACTTTTGACATAACCCTTCTCCTTTACCGTATCATTATTTATCAGACATCCACGATCTTTTTTACTGACCGCGATTATGTCCCGCAGCAGCCTGCTTCGTCCGGATCGTTCCGGGTCCACAGCATCACTGCTTCACAGGATTTTTCCGCTGTTGCGGTTTTATCCTGGCCGTTCCTTAATAGTTTCCCCTGAGGATCTTCGCAAGCTCTGAATTTTCATCCAGAATGATCGTCTTATTATCTCCCTTGAGACTCGCCTTTAACGCGTCCAGACTGCGGATATAATTATAGTAATCGGCCTTTCCCTCGTCATTGTACGCGCCGGAAAGGATCCTCATATACTCTGCCTCGCCTTCCGCCCGGATCTTCTCCGCCTGGGCCTGCGCCTCGGAAATGATGATGGAGACTTCCTTATCTGTGCTGTTCTTGATGACATTGGACTGGTACTCACCGTCTGCGATATATCCGGCAGCGATATTCTGCCGTTCAGAGATCATACGCTGGTAAACAGCCTCCTTGTTGGAATCCGGAAGGTCTAAGAGCTTCGTCTCCACCTTTTTTACCTTGATTCCGTAGCTGTCCAGAGAAGAACCGATCTTTTCCGTGATCATCTCTGCCAGCTTTCCGTCACGGCCGGAGATCACATCTGCCTGATCCGTGGAGGAAATGACATTTTTCACAGCATTGTATACAACAACGGAAATTCGGCTTTCCGCATTTGCTTTGTTCGCTCCGAGTCTGGAAAGGTATGCCAGCGGATCTGTAACACTCCACAATGCGAAGGAATCCGTTACCATCACCTTTTTATCCCTTGTATTAACCTCACTCGGAATAAGGTCATAGATCATCTCATAATTAGGAATCGACTGTGTTGTCTGAAGAAACGGGATCTTAAAGCTGAGACCCGGTGTCTCCACCACCCGGACCACTTTCCCAAACTGGAGAACAAGCTTATACTCATCATTGTATGTGCTCACCATACTGCCCTGAAGCAGAACAACAATCAGAAGGAGAACAACGATCCCTATGATTCTTTTTCCTGTCTTTTTCATTTAGTTCCCTCCTCCCGTCTGTGCTGCGCTGCCGGAAGCTGTCTCTGAAAATGGTTCTAACGGCAGCAGCGTCTGTGTGCCGTTTCCACCGGTGATGATGACCTTGAGATCCGGAAGAACTTCCTCCATCGTCTCATAGAACATACGCTTTTTCGTGAGCAGCGGGTACTTTACGTACTCCGCGTATGTGTCCTCGAAACGCGCCACCTGTCCGTTTGCCTCGTTGATCCGCTGTTCCTTATATGCCTCGGCATCCTGCAAAAGCTTATCGGCCTTTGCCTTCGCCTCCGGAATGTTCTCAGACTGATATTTCTTTGCGGAGTTGATCGCCGTCTCCATGCCCTGTTTCGCATCCTCAACCGCCTTGAACGCATTCGCCACATCATCTCTCGGCATTTCCGTATCCTGAATCGACACGTTGTAGATTCCATATCCGATATTTTCCTCGACGAGACGGTTTGTGAGCTGCTCTTTGATCCGCTCCTGAATCTGGGTCTTTCCGGTGGTGATCACATCATCAACATTATAAACGCCGACGGTGTCACGGATATAGCTCTGAGCCAGGTTCTTGATGATAGACTCGTACACACTTCTGTGGCGCACCGCCTGAACCGGATCTGTGACCATGTATTCCACATAGAAATCCACGTTTGTCAGATTGAAATCCTTTGTGATCATCAGGCTCTCGTTCTCAATGGATACCGGATTGTCTATAGAGGCGCCGTCCGCCCGGGCCGGGTCCGTCGTGTAGCCGATCTGCATACCCGTGATGGCTTTGGAAACCTTAGTCACGCGCTGGATCACCGGAATTTTAAAGTGAAGACCTGATGCCTCCTCCACTGCCGGTTTTCCGAACGTGGTGACCACCGCCATCTCCTCCTCGGAAAGAGTATAGAAGCTGTCAAAGGAAAGCACTGCCGCCGCGAGGACGATCACAACCGCAGTCACCGCAAGACCTGTGTGCTTCGGGACCCGGATCCCCGGCCCCTTCTTCTTCTCCTTCTTCCCGGAACCTTCCTCCGGCTGTTCGTACACCACGCGCTCTGCCTTATTTTCTTTCCGCTTCTTTGCACCCGCAAAGAGTTCGTCCAGTGTCCCGTTCTTTTTTAACGCCCGGAACACGAACGCCGCGATCACAACGAGCCATATGACCATCTCAATCATTCGCTGTCTCCTCCTTTTTCTTCCTTCCGGTCAAGATCCTGCTGGATCCCTTCCAGGTAATGGACATACATGTCCCGGTGGCTCCGGATCCTGTACGCTTCCGGCACCACCTCATCATAGGTAAAGCTTTTTCTTCCGCCCTCTTCCATCCGTACCCAGAAACGGTTCACCACATCAAAAGGAACATAATAGATCTCGTTCTCCGCTGTAAAGGAGAGGATAATGAAGGCAACTCCGCCCTGGGCTTCAAATTCCTTCATGAACGCGATCTGGTGCGGGTGGATGTTCTGAAGTGGGAACGTCCGCACTGCGCATTCCTTCGCGTCAAAGCAGACCGGAATCCCCTGAACCGCGCCGATATAGTCGACTGTACTTTTCATATCAAAGTACGCCAATGTGATATGGCGGCTCTTTTTGTCGATCTCGATGGGCGTGATCGGGGTCGGGATCTTCTGGATCAGTGCCAGCTTCTTTTCCCGGTAGCTGTCATTGGTCCGGTTGATCAGATCTTCCAACGTGGAACCACGAAGGCCCCTGGTTTTCCATGTTCCCATAGCTGTTCCTTATCACCAATGCAAATATTTTCGAGTGATTTACATAAGTTTTTTATGTCAACCACTTGCTTGCCACATGCCTGTCCGGCGCTGCCAGATTTTATGGCAGCCTGATCCCGGTCTCTTTCAGTACCGAAGCAAAATATCCCGGCATCGGCGCCTCAAACACCCTCCCGGAAAGATAGGCAAACGGTTCCGCAAGCTTCGGAAACTCCAGACGGTAAGAATGTAAAAGCTGATACTTCACGGTCCGCCCTGAGGGGTTCACCTTCGAAACTCCGCCGTACTTGGAATCCCCTACGATCGGATGTCCAAGAGACGCTAAATGGGCGCGGATCTGATGGGAACGTCCGGTCAGAAGTGTCACCTTGAGCAACGTAAACTTTCCGTCCGTCGCGATCGGCTCATATTTTGTCCGGATCCGTTTCGGCTCCTCGTCTCCGTCTCTTCCTCCAAATCGCTTTGCCTCCGCCTCCGTGAGGATCCGCACCTGATTCTTCTTCTCATCCTTTAAAAGCCAGCCGTCCACCGTCTTCACGTCCCGGATCACACCGGATACGAGACACTGATAATACTTGTGGATCGAGCGGTCTTTAAACACGCCGGAAAGCATCTGAAGACCCGCCAGAGACTTTCCTGCTGCCACGATACCGCTGGTATTCCGGTCCAGACGGTTGCAGACCGAAGGGCGGAACGCGCGGAGCCCGCTCTCCGTGAGCTTGCCGCTCCCCAAAAGATAATCGATCAGATACTCCACCAGAGACTCATCGGTCTCCTTAGCCTTCTGCGACAGCATCCCCGCCGGTTTGTTGACCAGAATGATCTCGTCATCCTCATAGAGAATATCGAGATCTACTTTCTTTACCTCCTGCACCTGAACACTGGAAAATTTTTCGATGGTGTCCTCCGCAAGAAACAGCTTCACGACATCGCCTTCGGCGAGTTTTTCATTTCCCTCACACTTTTTCCCGTTCAGCGTGATGTTCTTCTTGCGCATCATCTTATAGAAAAAGCTCTTCGACGCCTCATTCATGTACTTCGCGAGAAATTTATCCAGTCGCTGTCCCGCCTCGTTCTTTTCAATCACGATCTCTCTCATCTTTTATTCCCCTACATGGAAAGACTCTTTAATAACTTTAAAACATGTGGAGCGCTTCCGTCATCCTCTTCCTCTGTGACGGTCTTAAGCTCAGAAAGCCGCCGGAGGAACTTTTTCTCCTCGTTCATGACCTTCGCGTTTCCGTCCAACTTCCAGCCCACCAGCATCTCGTTTAAGAATTTTTCCGCCTTCCTCCTGTCCACGTTTTTGTTCGGACAGTAGAGGTAGACCCCTGTCGGATGGACAACCGCAGCGTCCACCGGCATGATCAGGTCATTCGATGTAATGATCAGATCGTATAAGATCGGAAATTTCTCCTCGTATGGAACACACGCGTCGTGAAATTTCTCCGGGACCTCCGGGATCCTCGCCGCAACCACCAGAGGGGATGCGAGGTTTGCCATCGGCAGCACCGTGAGGATCGCACTGATCGTGACAAGATTTTTATAAATCTGCGCCGTGATAAAGTTTCTTAAAATAAGCTGCGCAACGATCGCCAGAATAAACAGTACCACGAAGAAAAGCTGACGTTTCTTGTGGGCGGTACGGTAACGGTAAGTTCCTTTTTCCAGTCGTAATTTCAAGTTTTTTCCTCTTTTCTGCTATACTTTGTAAATTTTCAGTGCTCTGTCCCGCAGTCGGAGGTTACCAGTTGATAAACCCCATCAGGATCTCATGCGGAACGATCCGGCAGATAACATAGAATGCTTTCATCCACGGGCCATATACCGAGATCCGTTTGCCCTTCATACTGTCCAGGAGAGCTTTTTTCACTACTCTTTTCGGATCTGCCATCGTGAGTTTCTTGATAGGTGCAAGCTTTCCCCCATTGAGAGCGATCCCGAAAAACTCCGTCTCAACAGGTCCCGGACAAACCGCTGTCACATAGATCTCCCTCTTTTTTAACTCGGCAGCCAACGCCCGGCTGTAGCTCAGCACAAAGGACTTTGACGCGGCGTAGACCGCGAATCCCGGCTGCGGCATAAACGCTGCCGCGGAGGCAAACTGGATGATCCGGCTGTTCCCTGAGATATACGGAAGTACCATCTCCGTCACCGCCACCAGAGCCTCATCGTTTAACCGCACCATTCCGGTGGAGAAACTGCCCGGGATCGTTCCCGCAGCACCTGTCTTTCCGTACCCCGCGCCGTTTACGAGGATCTTCACATTCGGCTGTTCCTGTTTTAAAAGTCCGGAAAGCATGCAAAGGTCTTCCTCGTCTGAAAGATCGAACGGCAGGATCCGCAAGGACACAGGAACCTTTCCAACGAGCTCCTCCAAGCGGTCCTTTCGTCTGGCGATGACCCAGATCTCCTCCAGTGCCGCAAAGTGATCCGCAAGGAGATACACCATCTCCCTTCCCATTCCCGACGACGCGCCGGTCACGATCGCAATCTTTTTTCCACTCATGAAATCTGCCTTTCTAAAAATATGGTCGAGCTGTATCAATGCTCATCTTTTTACAGATCCGCGCAGGATAACGCCGTTATTTCTTTCGTCCTCCCTGCTTCGGCTTCGGTCTTCTCCCATCGGTCTGTCCGGCCATTCCCTTTGCTCTGCCGGATAAGACCTGGCGGCCTTTTCCTTCCGTTTTCCCGTTCCCGGGCTTTTTTCCGGTCCTCGTTCCGACTTTTTTTCTATCTGCGATGTCCTTCGTCATCTTCCTTGGCTTGATCAGGCATTTCTGGTCAAATCCGATGAGATCCTCTCTTCCGGCCTTGATCAGTGCCTCTTTTACAAGATCATAGTTGTCCGGATTCCGGTACTGGATCAGGGCACGCTGCATCGCCTTCTCATGCGGGTTCGTCGGCACATAGACCGGTTCCATCGTCCGCGGATCCAGCCCTGTATAGTACATACATGTAGAGATCGTCGACGGTGTCGGGTAAAAATCCTGTACCTGCTCCGGCATGTATCCAAGATCCCTTAAGTGTTCCGCAAGCTCCACCGCCTCTTTCAAGGTGGAACCCGGGTGGGAGGACATCAGGTATGGAACAAGATACTGCTTTAATCCCAGCTTCTCATTCATCTTTTTATATTCCTGAGCAAACTTCTTATAGACGGAATTCTCCGGCTTTCCGAGAAGTCTGAGCACCTGATCCGAGACATGCTCCGGGGCGACCTTCAGCTGTCCGCTGACATGGTACATGCAGAGTTCTCTTAGGAAATCCTTTTTCTTGTCAGCGAGAACATAGTCGAAACGGATGCCGGAACGGATAAATACCTTCTTCACCTTCGGCAGCGCCCGGAGTTTTCTTAAGAGGGCGATATAATCCGTATGGTCCGCGATCAGGTTTTCGCACGGCTTCGGGAAGAGGCACTGTTTTCCAGGACATGCTCCGTATTTCAGCTGTTTTTTGCAGGCCGGAAAGCGGAAGTTTGCCGTCGGGCCGCCCACATCGTGGATGTATCCCTTAAAATCAGGTTCCTTTGTCAGGTATTTCGCCTCATCGATGATCGATTCGTGGCTTCGTACCTGGATAATACGCCCCTGATGGAACGTCAGCGCACAGAAGCTGCAGCCGCCGAAGCAGCCACGGTTGCTGATCAGGCTGAATTTCACCTCCGAGAACGCCGGAATCCCGCCCGCCGCGTCGTAGGACGGATGCCAACGCCTCATATAGGGAAGCGCGTAGACATCATCCATCTCCTGAACAGAGAGCGGTTTTGCCGGTGGGTTCTGGACAACATAAAGGTTGTCCCGGTACTGCTCCACAAGACGTTTTCCCGAAAAGGCGTCCGTATTTTTATACTGGATATTGAAGCTTTCCGCATAACGTCTCTTATCTGTTTTGATCTCATCGTAGGACGGCAGGGTAACCGCATCGTATACGGAATCCAGACTGTCTGTCTTATAGACAGTTCCGTCGATAAATGTGATATCCTTCACATCAAGACCGGAGTTCAGCGCGTCCGCGATCTCCACGATGGACTTTTCGCCCATTCCGTAGGAGATCAGGTCTGCCTGGGAATCCACAAGGATCGAGTGCTTCACCTTATTGGACCAGTAATCATAGTGGGCCAGGCGGCGCAGGCTCGCCTCGATTCCACCGATCACGATGGGGATGTCCTTATAAACGGAACGGATCAGGTTGCAGTAGACCACTGCCGCGTAATCCGGCCGTTTTCCCATAACACCGCCCGGAGTGTAGGAATCCTTATCGCGGCGTCTCTTTGAGACAGAATAATGGTTTACCATGGAGTCCATGTTTCCGGCACTCACGAGGAAACCGAGACGCGGTCTTCCGAGAACCTGGATACTCTCTTTTTCTTTCCAGTCCGGCTGGGCGATGATCCCGACCCTGTATCCGTAGGATTCCAGCACACGGCTGATGATCGCGGAGCCGAAGGACGGGTGATCCACATAGGCGTCCCCGCAAACATAGACGAAATCACACTGGTCCCAGCCTCTTTTTTCCATATCTGCCCGGCATACCGGGAGAAAATCATGTATCATATGTTATGTCCTTATTCATTTTATCGTTGAACCGGCAAATGAGCCATTCTTATAGAAACTACAGTAATTCTCTGTAATCGGAGATCACCGCGTCCGCAAGCTCTCTCTTCTCATCCATCAGATCTGCCGAAAAATCATCCTCCATGGCGATCACCGGCATCCCCGCCGCTTTTCCTGCCATGATCCCCGCCGGGATATCCTCAAACACGAGGCAGTCCTCCGGTTGCACACCAAGACGCTTTGCGACTTCAAGGTAGATATCCGGCTCCGGCTTTCCGTGGGCCACCTCACAGGCTGTCACCACCGCATCAAAGTATTCTTTCACCTTCAAAGATGTCAGGACCGCATCTACGATCTCGCTTCCGTTGCTTGTCCCGATTCCCGTGCGGATCCCTTTTTCTCTGCAATACTTTAAAAATTCCAGCACGCCTGGCTTTAACGGCACCTCGTGGCGGTACTTGTCGATGGACATCTTAACCCAGACCGCCTTGATCTCATCCAGGCTCAGCGGGAGATCGAACCGCTCCTTAAAATATACCGCCGTCTCCGAAAAGCTCATCCCTTCGATGGCTCTCTGGACATCATCCGGGCATTCATAGCCGTACTCTCCAAGAAATTCAATGTCGATGGCTTTCCACATCCACATGGAGTCCACAAGAGTCCCATCCAGATCAAAAAGCATTGCCTTTTTATTTTCCAAAAAATTCTTTATCATAAGTTTTCCAACAACTCCCGTTCTTTATCCGTCAGTTTCCGGTATTCCCCGGGCTTCAAGGTATCGTCAAGCTTCAGAGGGCCCATGGACAGACGTTTTAAATGGAGTACCGGACAGCTGACTTCCTCCATCATACGCTTCACCTGGTGGAATTTTCCCTCATGAAGCGTGATCCGTACAAGACTCTCCGCAGCCGTTCCCGTCTCCGGATCTTCCGGTTTCCGTTCTAAAATTTCAAGCTCCGCAGGCATACAGGAAAGTCCGTCCGCAAGCGTCATTCCTTCCCGGAATCTCTTCACTGCCTCGTCCGGGACAAGCCCCTCACATCTCGCCTCGTACACCTTGTCCACATGATGTCCCGGCGCGAGGAGTCGGTGGGCCAGCGCCCCGTCGTTTGTAATGAGAAGCAGGCCTTCCGTATCGATATCCAGGCGTCCCACCGGGAACAGATCTTTTCTGCTCTTTTCGTCAATCAGATCCACGACCGTCTCCCTGCGGCGGTCCTCCGTCGCGGAGATCACACCCTGGGGTTTATTTAAAAGGTAATATTCCAGTTCCACATACTCCACCGGCGCATTGTCAAGGCAGATCGTGTCTTCGCCTTTCTTTATCTTCGTCTCAGGCTTTTTTACGATCACACCGTTCACCGTGATCCGTCCTCTCCGGATCATCTCCTTGAGCTCCGTCCTCGTCCCTTTTCCCATATCAGCCAGATATTTATCCAACCGGATTGCTTTTTCCAAGTATTTCTCTCCTTCCGAATCCCGTGCTTTTCTGGTCCAGTCCGTATTCATTCTATTGGGAAATGCAGAATTCCCGGAAAATATGGACTTTTAAATAAAAAAGCACACTATCTTTATCATATCAAAATTCCGGTGAAAGTACAATGAAAATAATAGAAAGAGTTTATCTGGTGGCGCCCGGTAAACCTGATCAAAATATCCTTATTAGGAGTATTTATGACAAAGACATCGATCCTGGCTCTTTTCTCCCTGCTTTTTATGATCTTTCATGCGGACCTTGTGACAAAAGGTGCAGCTGCAGGACTTCTTTTGTGGTATTCTGCAGTGGTACCGGCGCTGTTTCCATTTATGGTTCTGTCATCCGTCCTCTCTGCCTCCGGTGGGATCTCCCGGCTCATGCAGCCGTTTACGGTGGTTTTCCGTTTCTGCGGGCTGTCTGCAGACGGATGGTATGTCCTCCTCACAGGGCTCCTCTGCGGCTGTCCTATGGGGGCAAAAACGTGTGCGGACTTTCTCGCGGAAGGGCGGCTCAGCTCCAGCGAGGCAAAGTTTCTCTTCGCCCTCTGTAATCACCCGAGTCCGATGTTTCTCGCAGGTTTCGTTTATCCCATGTTTGCCGCTCAGTTACCGCTTTTGTGCTTTGTCTTTGCCATTTACATGCCGCTCCTGCTGCTCGCTATCCCGGCACACTTCATTTATCACGCTCCTTTTAGTCCTGAATCCATCCCGGAAAATTCCGGTATTTCCCAACAACATCCAACTCTGAATTCCGCCAATGCGTTTTCTTCAAAGCACACACGATCAGATAAATCGTCCAGTTCTGCACTTTCCCTGGATGCCGCGATCCTGAATTCCGCAGAGATTCTTGTAAAGATCGGCGGCTACCTGATCTTTTATTCCATTTTGATCCTTGTGATCCGGAATACTCCTGAGATTCCAGCCCCAGCCCGTCTGTTTTTTTCTGGCGCAATGGAGATCACAACGGGGATCCGTACTGTCAGTGATTCTCTTACATATCCATATTCCGCTATCGCAGCTGCTGCCATATTCTCTTTCGGTGGCTTTTCCGCCATGTCGCAGACAAATGCAGTGATCCGGATACACCGATCCTCATCTGGATCCGCCTTCAGGACGGTCTCCTGCGGTGGTCGGCAGAATTCTGTGCACGAAAAAACTGCCGGACTCTCCATCCGGCAGTATCTTCTCTGGAAAATTGCCCACGCCTCCCTGACAGCTGCCGTCATGGCAGTCCTCACGGATGTCCTGCGTTTTTCCATATTTTAAATTCGTTTTGTTTCCATCTGCGATTCTGTACAGACTGACTGCATTAAGCGTTCTTATCCTCGGTCTCCGGCGTAGCGTCTTCCTCTTTCTCTGTGATGATTCCGGAGGAAAGTTCCTTTCTGTTGGAGGAAACGATATCGTAGCTGGACTTCATGGAGTTCATGAACGCATCGAAACGACCCTGGGCGCCTTCCATTGTGTGGTTCATAATTGTCTGAAGGCTCTTTAACATATCATCTGTGTACTGGATAGATCCCTGACGGACATTGTTCGCGTCAGCGACTGCTTTGTCAACGATGGCCTGAGCCTGGGCCTGAGCCTGCTCGATGATCTCATTTGCCTGAGCGTAAGCTCTCTGCATGATCTCGTGCTCGTTTACAAGCTCGTTTGTCTGGGCCGTTGCCTCTGCGAGCATTGCGTCTGCCTTGCTGTGGGCATCAGAGAGGATCGCATCCTGGTTGCTGATGATCTTCTGATACTGCTTGATCTCATCCGGGATTCTTAAGCGAAGCTCCACTAAAAGCTCGTCCAGCTCCTCTTTGTTTACGATGATCTTTGTTGTAGATAACGGCTGAAATTTACAGCTGTCGATATATTCCTCAATTTCATTGATTAACTGTTCAATTCTGCTCATGTCGTTTCCTTTTCCTTTCCCTTACACCTGACTGCCTTGTCTCTCACGCAGTCTCTTATGTACTTCATCCGCCACATAAGGTGTTACAAAATTCGAAATATCCCCGCCGTAAGCCGCAACTTCCTTTACGGTACTGGAACTTAAGTACGCATACTCAAGGCTCGTGGTCAGAAATACTGTGTCTATGCTGGTATCCATCACGCGGTTTAACTGGGCGATCTGGAGTTCATATTCGAAGTCAGTGATCGCGCGGAGTCCACGGACAACGGCGTTGGCGTTGCATTCCTTTGCAAAGTCAACGGTAAGTCCCGCAAAGCTCTTTACCTCCACGTTCGGAATGTCTTTTGTGACCTCTTCTAACATCTTAACACGTTCTTCCACAGAAAACAATGGCGTTTTCGCGCGATTATTGAGAACGCCGATGATCAGATGATCGAATAATTTTGATGCCCTCTTGATAACATCGATATGTCCCAGTGTGACCGGGTCAAAACTTCCCGGATAGATTGCTGTCTTCATGATTTTTGTCTATGCCGCAGGCTGCTGCGGTTTATCTCCTCATTTTATGTGTTTTTTCTGGCTTTGTTCTGGTAATTTCCAGCCTGTGATCTGTCATTCGTACTGGTCGCTTCATCACACTTCCTTAATCTTAAGGAAAACATGTTTATTCGTCTTATATTCTTTGATCTTCACGATCTCATACCCGAGTGCACCAGCCCAGGAAAAATCCACGTCAAGAGCTTCCTCAGCGATGATCAGCGTCTCTTCGTCCGCGAGACAGGTGTCCTTTAATGCCTCAAGGACTTTTTTCGGAAGATCCATCCGGTACGGTGGATCCATAAAGATAAAGTCAAACGACTTTCCATCCCGGTCAAGTCTCCGAACTGCCTCTGTCACATCCACAGACATGACCCTGGCCTTTTCTTCCAGGTAGGTTGTCTTTAAATTCTCCCGGATGCAGGAAATCTGTCCGTCACCCTTATCGACAAAGACCGCTTCCTTCGCCCCGCGGCTTAATGCCTCGATTCCAATCGCGCCGCTTCCCGCGAAAAGATCCAGGAATCTTGCCCCGTAAAGGTCATTCTGAAGCATATTGAACAGGGTCTCTTTTATCCGGTCCGTGGTGGGTCTTGTCTCCATTCCATCCACCGTCTTTAAAAGCAGCCGTCTCGCGCTGCCTGCAATCACTCTCATATTTCAACCTCTGAATATTGCAATTATTCGTAACTGTTCAGCAGGTCTGCGCACTTGCTGCGCTGACCGCAAGAAAGCATACCCATTATAATCGCATTTTTTCTATTATACAAGTATTTTTTGCTGTAACATACTCAGTTACTGTCTGCGCAAGGCGTGAACCGTGACACGGAAAAAGCCCTCACAGGGCAGATGGAACTGATGAGGTCCCGTCTTTCCTGCGAAGGCTTTCCGGATGCTCAGGCTTTATTTACCTGCCATCTTCTTTTCCTGCTCTTCGATCATCTTCTTGACCATATAGCCGCCGACGCTGCCGTTCTGGTAAGAAGTCAGATTGCCGTTGTAGCCGTTTGTGAGCGGTACTCCGAGCTCATCTGCGATCTCCATTTTGAATTTGTCCATCGCTTCCTTTGCTTCCGGAACTACTACACGGTTAGAAGAACTGCTTGTGTTAGACATAAGATACGCCTCCTTTTAGTGTAATGCCTTTTACTGCTTTCGCATCGGGCATGTTTGATGGTACGTTCCTAGTATGATCGTCCTGAAAAATAATACACTGGAAGGTTTTGTGTGAAATGTCGTTTTCTTGCAATTCAACCACTTCGTGCTGTCTGTCGGCTCTGCCTGCAATTCAATATCAGCGGCTTCGAGACCTTTATTTCTCTTTAAGCGCAAGAAACGCGCAGAGATTCCCTCGCTTCTCCCCCATCGCCCTGTGGGAAAACAGCTTATCCGGATTGCACTTCGTGCAGATATCTGTGACGGAAATATTCTTTGACGGCACTCCGGCTTCCATCAGGATCCGGCGATTTGCCTCCCAGAGATCCAGCTGACGCTTCCCGATCACGCCGCTCTTAGACGGGAAGACAATGTGTTCACAATCCTCTTTCGAAAATGCATCACGGAAGTTGTCCGCCACATCTTCCCCGACCTCATAACAGTCGCTGCAGATACTCGGTCCCACGCAGCAGATCAGGTCTTCCGGGACAGTTCCGTATTCCTGCTTCATCGCATGTATCATCTTTTCTCCCATGCGGTTCACGGTTCCTCGCCAGCCGGAATGTGCGAGACCGATGGCATGGTGTTTCGGATCTACAAAATATAACGGGACACAGTCCGCAAAAAATGTCACAAGCGTCACGCCCGGCATGTTCGTCAAAAGTCCGTCGATATCCCGGTAGTCCCGGTCCTTCACAACGCCTTTTCCGAGATCATCCGCGGAGACGACTCGGATATTTGTCGTGTGGGTCTGCCAGGTTAAGACCATTTTTTCCCGGTCTACACCGAGAGCCGCCGCCATCCTGCTGTAATTCTCCAGCACATGTTCCCGGTTATCACCGCGGGTAAAGGAAAAATTCATGGTCGAATACCAGCCCTCGCTGACACCGCCCATTCTCGTGGAGAACGCGTGAGTAACGATTCCCGTGGCATCAAGTACCGGAAATGTCAGATATGTGACACCGCTCTTTGTCACTTCTCTCATATGATCCGCCGCATCTGTTTTTCTGATCCACTGATTCATAAATTTTCCCCTTTCCGAGATATCTCATGCAAAAAACATAAGACTATTTCATTAAAAAGCGTTTCTGATATATGTGATCTCTTCCCCATCGATCCCCGCCGCATCAAACCGGCACGGAGTCTCCTCCGGAAATTGATGGGAAAACAGATAATACACCGCTGCATTCCGGATCCGCATGGCCTTCCTGTGGTCGATGGCTTCCAGTGAAAAACCAGCCGAGCCGCTGGCGCGGAATTTCACCTCGATAAACACGAAATATTTTCCATCCTTCGCGATAATATCGATCTCGCCCTGCTTGCAGCGGTAATTCCTCTCCAGGATCATAAATCCGTTCTGTTTTAAAAAGGCAGCGATCTTTTCTTCATAGATGCTGCCTGTTGCCCGATTATTCTTTGTCACGCTCATCCCCCGATTTATGACAATGCAGTCATACAGCTCATCTCCTGCAGCCGCATAAACATTTTTATTCTCTCTTTACACCTGATCCTCGAGCCTGCCAATTTATACGAATTTGGTAATAAACGTCCGTCTGTGGATCGGTGTCGGACCAAACTCCTTGAGCGCCGTGATATGCGCCGGAGTTCCGTATCCTTTATGCTTCGCGAAACCATACTCCGGATAATCTTTATCGTACTCCTCCATCATATGGTCCCTGGTCACCTTTGCGAGGATGCTGGCTGCCGCGATAGAAACGCTCTTCGCGTCGCCCTTGATGATCGGCACCTGGGGAATCGCAACGCCCGGGATCGTCACCGCGTCGTTTAAGAGGACCTGCGGCACCGGATCGAGCTTCGAGATGGCCTGTCGCATCGCCTCGTAGGTTGCCTGCAAGATGTTGATCTCATCAATCCGCTCCGGACCCACGATCCCCACCGACCAGGCGATGGCTTTCTCCTTGATCTCCAGGAATAGTTCCTCCCGTCGGCTCTCAGAGAGCTTCTTTGAGTCATTCAGATAAAGGATCTGGCAATCCTTCGGCAGAATCGCCGCACCGGCTGCTACAGGACCCGCAAGAGGTCCACGACCTGCCTCATCGATTCCACAGATGAATGCGCAGTCCTCATACTGTCTCTCGAATTCCCGCATAAGAGAGAGACGTTCCAGTTCCTTCTCAAGTTTTTCTCCCGTCAGCACCCGTCTTGCCATATTCTGCCCAGCTCCTTATCCTCACATAATTTCTCTGCCTGCATGCGCAGCTTCTCCCCTTTCATTTCATCAAAACAGTCATCATCTGAATATTTCCGGGAAATATCTGCACACCTCTGCATTTTCAGAGTTTTATATTATTCCGCTTCTTCTTTCTTTTCCGGCATCTCCAGCGTAATCCTTCCAAGCTTTCCACCCCGGAATTCATCGAGCAGCAGTCTCGCAGCCTTCGTGAGATCATTCACCCCGCCTTTCGTCAGGCATGCGCGGGCTGCCGCGATCTCATCGAGAAGCTCATACGGCTTCTTTCCGTCCTCCTCGATTCCATAGCGCTCCTTTAAGAGTCCCGGAGTGATATTCCTAAGATAGTCCGCAAGCTCGGATGCCAGCTCATCTTTTTCCAGGATCTCATCGTTGATGGAACCTAAAAATGCCAGTAAAAGTCCCACTCTCTGGTCCTCAAATTTCGGCCATAAGATCCCTGGGGTGTCAAGAAGCTCCACCTGCTTGTTTAAGCGGATCCACTGGTTTCCTTTTGTGACGCCAGGCTTATTTCCGGTCTTCGCAGCCGCCTTTCCGGCAAAGCTGTTGATGAAGGTGGATTTTCCCACGTTCGGGATCCCCACCACCATGGCGCGCACCGGGCGGTTTAAGATTCCGCGTCTTCTGTCGCGCTCGATCTTCTCCTTACATGCCTCCTGGATCAGGGCATTCAATTGCTTTAAGGTTGCCTTCGCCCTCGCGTCGATCTTCATGACCTGGAAACCCTGACTCTCAAAGTAAGTGATCCACGCCGCGTTTGCCTTCTCAGAAGCGAGATCTGCCTTGTTTAAAAGGATCACACGGCCTTTTCCAGCTGCGAGACTGTCAATATCCGGGTTGCGGCTGGCTAACGGCGCGCGCGCGTCCACGAGCTCGATCACGAGGTCTACAAGCTTCACGTCCTCTTTCATGGCGCGTTTCGCCTTTGTCATATGGCCTGGATACCACTGTATATTCATAGTAATTGTCTCCGTCCTTTCCTGCTACCGGACGAAACCAAGTCTGGAAAATGGCTGAAACCGCAGCCAGACGCGTCCGATGAGATTTTCCCGTTTTATATTTCCAATGCCGGAAAACCGGCTGTCTTCACTTGATTCCCGGTTGTCTCCCAGGAGAAAATATTCATCCTCCCCAAGCTCCACCGGATATTCGGCTGCCCCGGCGATCGTGGCCTCACCAAGACCGTCCTGCGCCTTTAAGAGTTCCCCATTGATATAGATGGACCCGTTTTTGATCTGGACCGTTTCCCCCGGAAGTCCGATGATCCGCTTGATTCCAGGCTGCTGCCCTTCCCGCTCAAACACAACGACATCAAGCCGGTTCGGTTTCCCGATATCGTAGGACAGGCGGTTCATCAATACCACATCTCCGGATTCCAGCACGGGCTTCATGGAACTTCCATTCATCTCAATCCTGCTTCCAAAACAAAACACAAGATAACACGCAAGGGCAACCATGACTGCGCAGTCGACCGCCCATTCCGTGAGCCGGTGAAGCCTGTTCGATTCCTTTTCCTCAAAAAATTCCATGGCGAGGCCCCCTCTCTGAAAGGCAATTGTTCCATGACTAAGTCACTCCCACAATTGCCGCCAAAATTCGTAATCCGGGCTATCGCCCTGCTTACTTATATCGGCTTGGCTGTCAAATGTCTGCCCATCCTTGCGCGCAAGTACGCAGTCTGGTCATCCGCTTAACAACACTTTCATATAAAAAGAATGTGCCTTGGCACATTCTCGCGCCTCGCGCGGTCGCTTGCGACAATCTACATCTTCGCGCGAGTGCGCATCCTTGGCACGTTAGTGTCTTTTAATGTAACAGGGAATTCCTCGGAATTTCCTGTTACATTAAAAACAAAGGGACAATTTTCATTGCCCCTTTGATCTACTGACTCTCTGTACAGTTATGAATTATTTTACTAATTCTTTAACCTTTGCTGCCTTACCTACTCTTGTTCTTAAGTAGTAAAGTTTCGCACGACGAACTTTACCTCTTCTAACAACCTCAACGTTCTCAACAGACGGGGAATGAAGCGGCCATGTCTTCTCAACGCCGATACCGTTGGAGTTCTTTCTTACTGTGAAAGTCTCTCTAACGCCGCCGTTCTGTCTCTTGATAACTGTACCCTCGAAAACCTGGATTCTCTCACGGTTTCCCTCTTTGATCTTAGCGGATACTCTTACAGTGTCACCTACGTTGAAGCTCGGTACAGACTCTTTTAACTGTGCAGCTTCGATATTCTTGATAATGTCGTTCATTGATATGAACCTCCTTAAAGTATTCGATGTTCTTACCCGCATCATCTTTTCCTGCGGCAGCGGACCATCTCTTATGATTTAAGCCTCCGTATCGACAGGACTTCCCCGTCTTTCGGATACCACAGTTTTGTATTTTACCATACCGTCAGCCAAAATGCAAGCGGTTTTCTCAAAAATCGCACAATATTTGTTACAGTTCAGCCATGCGCTGGTTTGAATGAGAAAGTGTGTTGCAAGCTTGCTTGCATAAGCACTTTTTCATCCAAATCAGCATATGGTGGAACCACCAAGCTTCTTGTTTTCATGAATATGAAAACAAGAAGATGTAATGGCTGAACTGTAACCAATATTTGTGGAGCGAAAGTCTCATTTTTCCAGCTGCTGCACGGATCAGGCGGTCTCTTCCCCGTCATGTGCCGCCGATGCTTTCTCTTTATTTTTGACCTTCTGGGCGTTCTCCAATTCCTGCTGTCTCAACAGTTCGTCGAGAAACTTCTGCTCCTTCTTCGACAGGACCGCATCCTCAAGAAGCTCCGGCCGGTTCTTTAACGTTCGGATAATGGACTGTTCCCTGCGCCACTTCTCCACATTCGCGTGGTGGCCGGAAAGCAGGATATCCGGCACCTTTTTGCCCATGAATACTTCCGGACGGGTATACTGGGGATACTCCAGAAGATTATCATGGAACGTCTCAAACTCCGCAGATACGTTATTGTTCAGCACTCCCGGCACAAGCCTTGAGATGCAGTCGATCATCATCATCGCCGGCAGTTCACCGCCCGTAAGGACATAATCTCCCGCGGAGAGATAATCTGTAGCGATCATCTCGAGGACACGCTCATCCACGCCCTCATAATGTCCGCAGAGGAACACCAGATCTTCCTCCTTCGCGAGATCTTCCGCGATACTCTGGTTGAAGGTCTGACCCTGGGGTGTCATATAGATCACACGTGGTTTCTTTCCGATTTTCTCCACAAGGGCCTCGTAAGCGCGGTAAATCGGCTCTGCCTGCATGACCATCCCGGCTCCTCCTCCGTATGGATAATCATCCACCTTGCCGTGGCGCTCCAGCGTATAATCACGGATGTTCACTGCCTCAAATGATACGATTCCCTTTGCAGCCGCGCGGCCGAGAATACTCGTCTCCAGACCGTTCATGATCATTTCCGGGAACAGGGTAAGTACATGAAAGTTCATCGCAGCCTCCCTACAGATCGAGAAGTCCCGGGAGAACATGAACAAGCATTTCTTCCTTGTCGAGATCCACGTCCAGGATGCAGTCGCGGATCGCCGGGAGAAGAAGCTCTTTTCCCTCCGGTGTCTTCACGCAGTACACATCATTCGCTCCGGTCTCCATGACATCCGTCAAAGTTCCAAGTGTCTCTCCCTCGTCTGTGACAACGTTAAGTCCGATGAGGTCTGTGATAAAGAACTCATCCTCCTCCAGCGGGATCGCCTGATCTCTTGTAATAAGAAGATCCTTCTGACGCCAGCCTTCCACCTCGTTCATGGTGTCCACGCCATCAAATTTCAGGATGACCATATTTTTAAAGAATTTCACCTGACGAATCTTTAACTCCCGTGTCTCTCCTCTTCCGAGATCCAGAATCACTTTATCTAATTTTTTAAAGCGCATCACGTCATCGGTGGTCGGATAGACCTTCACCTCGCCGCGCACGCCGTGCGGGGAGGTAATGACGCCTACGCGAAGATATTTTTCCATATTGTCTCCTTAATGACAGAAAGGGGACTGCAGCCGGGAAAAATCCTGTCCACAGTCCCTCACGATTACTGAATTTCAACAATCACTTTCTTATCCATCTTGGAAGAAGCTGCCTTCACAACGGAGCGGATGGCTTTCGCGATCCTTCCCTGCTTTCCGATCACCTTTCCCATATCGGTCGGGGCAACCTTAAGCTCAATGACGATCTCTTCTTCTTTTTCAGATTCCGTAACAACGACTTCATCTGGATTATCAACCAGCGCTTTGGCGATAACTTCTACCAATTCCTTCATTGAATCCACCTCGATTACTGGATACCGGCTGCCTTTAAGAGCTTAGCAACAGTCTCAGTCGGCTGAGCGCCTGTTCCTAACCACTTCTTAGCTGCTTCCTCGTCGAATTTGATGGTGCTCGGCTCTGTGTTCGGATCGTAGTATCCAACCTCTTCGATGAAGCGACCGTCTCTCGGGGAACGGGAATCTGCAACGATAATTCTATAGAAAGGAGCCTTCTTCTGACCCATTCTTCTTAATCTCATCTTAACTGCCATGACAATTTCACCTCCTTGGTTTTTTCGTTTATCAGCCATGCGGGAATCGCATTTGCCTTCTTATCATAAATTGCGGTATTTAGAAAGGTAATTTCATCTTTCCAAGCATCCCGCCCAGTCCGCCAAGCCCTTTCCGCTTGCCGCCTCCCATCATTCCGGGAAGCTGCTTCATAAGCTTTTTCGACTGTTCAAACTGTTTGACGATCCGGTTTACCTCGGCAATATCTACGCCGGCTCCCTTTGCGATCCTCTGCTTTCGCGACGGATTTAAGAGGGACGGATTCGCCCGCTCCTCCTTCGTCATGGAGAGAATGATCGCCTCCACTTTATCCATGGATCTCTCGTCTATTTCAACATTTCCCTTCATCTGAGACATTCCCGGCATCATGTTTAAGATGCTGCTCATGCCGCCCATCTTTTTGATCTGGCGCATCTGATCCAGGAAATCGTTAAAATCAAATTCTGCTTTGCGAAGTTTCTGGCTCATTTCTTTCGCCTTCTCTTCGCTTACCTCAAACTCGGCTTTCTCGATCAGGGAAAGGATATCACCCATTCCAAGGATTCTCGAAGCCATACGGTCCGGATAAAACTGTTCCAGATCGGAGAGCTTCTCGCCCATACCGACGTAGAGGATCGGTTTTCCCGTTACGGCACGGATCGATAACGCCGCACCGCCTCGCGTATCACCATCAAGCTTTGTTAAGATCACGCCATCGACACCGATCTTATCATTGAAGCTTCCGGCTACATTTACTGCATCCTGACCGGTCATCGCATCGACAACGAGGATCGTCTGGTCGACTTCAACGGCTTCCTTGATATTGACGAGCTCATCCATCATGGACTCGTCGATCTGAAGACGTCCCGCCGTATCGAGGAATACAAGATTCATGCCTTCTTTTCTGGCATGTTCCACAGCGGCTTTCGCGATATTCACCGGATTCTGGTTATCACCCATCGTGAAGACCGGAACTCCGACTTTCTCACCGTTTACCTGTAACTGCTTGATCGCAGCAGGACGGTAAACGTCGCAGGCCGCAAGGAGCGGCTTTCTGCCCTTCGCCTTAAACTTTCCGGCAAGCTTTGCCGTAGTCGTTGTCTTACCTGCACCCTGAAGTCCGATCATCATGATCACGGTGATCTCATTCTGAGGCTTTAAGGCAATCTCTGTGGTCTCGGAACCCATAAGCTTTACGAGTTCCTCGTTTACAATTTTTATTACCATCTGTCCCGGAGTCAGGCTCTCTAAGACATCCTGTCCGATTGCACGCTCCTGTACAGAACTGATAAACTGTTTAACAACTTTAAAACTTACATCGGCTTCCAGGAGAGCCATCTTGACTTCCTTCAGGGCAGCTTTTACATCTGCCTCTGTCAGTCTTCCTTTGCCTCTTAAGTTTTTAAAGACATTCTGTAATTTATCGGCTAAACTTTCAAATGCCATGAAAACTCTCCCTCTGACTTACAGCTTCCCGATCTCTTCGGAAATCGCTTCGATCCTGTCGATCAGGGATCGGTCGCCGTCCTTTTTATATTGGCCAGCCAGTTCCTTAATCTCTTCTACCATTTTCTTTGTCTGGTTGAATTTCTCGACAAGCTTCAGTTTTTCCTCGTATCCGGAAAGAATCTTGTCACAGCGCTTCACCAAGTCATGCACGCCCTGTCTGCTGATTCCCTGTTCTTCGGCGATCTCGCTGAGGGACATGTCATTAAATACCACATCTTCATATACACGCCGCTGGTGCTCCGTTAAGAGCTCTCCATAGAAATCATACAGAAGACCCTGTGCTACAATTTTTTCCATATCAGGTCACCTGCGATATCATACTATAAACGAGGATGGTTGTCAAGTGTTTTTGCTTGACGTTTTATTTATTTTTAATTTTTCTTTTCAGACACCTGGCAATATATGTCCTCTGATCTGGAAATATCCCGTTAAACCGGGCTTTTCATTTTTCCATAAAACATAAACACCCGCCGTCAGGCAGGTGTTTATGTACTCTTATATAGGAAGGAGCGATTATTTTATAAAGCTACCAGTACCATATCTTTTGCAGATTCCGGAAGTTCTTCACCATCCATGGATACGCTTAATACAAAGTTTACATGGTATTTTGCACTGATCTGATCCAGTTCTGCGAGAGTTGCAGTGATATCTTCTCCCTCAAGACCAGCGAGCTTCAAGAAACTGTCGAGATACATAGCCTCGAGGTCGTGATCCTGGGAAATAATTCCGCAGATGAAACCGATAAAGCCTTCAGCCGTACTTACAGAGAACTCCGCTACGTTGATTAAGCGGATCTTATTGTTAAGCTCGTACATATGTTTCGAGCTCTTATCAAGGTAAACGATTGAACCTTTTGCCTCTTTCACAGCTGTGTTAGCCATATCAAGTAAATATTTAGTTTTTCCTTTTCCCTTCCGTCCTGCGATGATCTGAACCATAATGCACTCCTCCTTGGATTTTATATATTTTGTATAAAAAATCTCTTGTTTGTAAATTTATTATAGACTATTTGCTGAAAATTTGCAACCATTATTTCTAAATTTCGAAATAATTTCATACAAAAGCAGAATGTACTTCCAACACCTGCAGAATCTGCCGTCGACAGTTCTTTACGGATGCCGGGAGCAAAAAACAGGACACGAAAGCCTCCGAATCCCCCGAAAACTTTCATATCCTGTTCATTCACGCTTTTTTCTTCCTGTTTTCCGCTATCGGTCGATCTTCTCAATGATCGTCGACATATCCGAATAGAGGGCATCGCGGCTGTCCGCGTGCATTACAACGGATGCGTACTCTTTTCCGTCCGCGTCCCTCTCCCCCATGATCAGACAATACCCCGCTGCCTGCGTGGTTCCGGTCTTTCCTCCGAATACAGAGAGTCCATCCGGCATTTCCCTCTTTCCGAGCATGTAGTAATTGCTGACACTCCAGGACGCGGTCTTATCCGATCCATCTGCCCCTTTATAGGACGCAGTGTACGTTTTTGTCCCGATAATATCCCGGAACTTCTCATACTTTAACGCCTCATGGAACATCAAATAGAGATCATAGGCGGTCATATAGTGATCCGCATTCGTCAGACCGTTGGCATTCGCAAAATGCGTCCCTGTTGCACCGATCTGTACAGCCTCTTCATTCATCATCTTCACAAAGCCCTCGATGGATCCGCCCATGTGGACCGCGATAGCATTCGCCGCGTCGTTTCCAGATGGGATCAGAAGGCCGTAAAGAAGCTGCTCCAGTGTCAGCTTGTCTCCGGGAACGACTCCCGCCATGGAGGAACCGCTCTCCGTGATCACCGACTCCTGGGGAACCGTCACCACATCATCAAGATTCCCATATTTTAAAGCAATAAGTGCCGTCATGACCTTTGTCGTGCTGGCAGGGTTTCTCCGTTCAAAGACATCCTGTGCGAAAACAGCATTTCCGCCGTCTAACGGAAACACTCCGGCAGACTCCGCTGTGAGCGTCTCATCCACGCTCGTTTCATCTGTCACCACTGCCAGGTCTGCCGCAAATCCATCCGCCGTCCTTCCGCTTCCGGAGGCGGCAAACGTCCCAATCCTCTGATCCAGGGCGTAGGAGCTTCCTGCACCTGCGGACTTCGCGCAGCCAGACGCGCCAAGAAGCAGGCAGAGTCCCACGATTCCCGGGATCCATCTTATCTTCTTTCCCATTACTTATACATCTCGCGCCATTCCAGATCGCCGCGGTCCAAGGCCTTGACCAGAAGTTCCGCCGTAGCGAGGTTTGTCGCTAACGGGACATTGTGGATATCGCAGAGTCTCACAGCCTTGTTGACATCCGGCTCATGGGACTTCGGGGACAGCGGATCTCTTAAGAAAATCACGAGATCCATATCGTTGTTCTCGATCTGTGCTCCCATCTGCTGCTCTCCGCCAAGATGCCCCGGCAGAAATTTATGGATATTTAAGTTTGTGACTTCCTCGATGAGTTTGCCGGTGGTTCCGGTCGCATAGAGGTTATGTTTACTTAAGATTCCCTTGTACGCAATACAGAAGTTCTGCATCAGTTTCTTTTTGGAATCATGAGCGATCAGTCCAACATTCATAACAATACCTCCTAGAATTCTAGTTTATTTTGCTGCAGTCCGACGTTTAAGAGAACGCCGATGCCGATATAAAGACTTACCAGCGAACTTACACCATAACTGATAAACGGAAGCGGAAGCCCGGTGTTCGGGAAAATTCCGGTGGCAACCGCAATGTTTGTAAATGCCTGGAATCCAACGAGAGCAGCTATTCCCGTACAGAGAAGCTTTCCAGTCAGGTCTCTCGTTCTCCCTGCCATTCGCAGACATTCAAATACAAAGAGAAGATACAGGACCAGCACAAGCATGCAGCCCACAAAGCCCATCTCCTCGCCGATCACGGCGAAAATAAAATCAGTGTGTTCCTCCGATAAGAAATTTCCGTTCTTTACGGAAATGGCCGTTTCATTGAGCAGGCCCTTTCCATACAGCATTCCCGATCCGATGGCCATCTTTGAGTTATCCTGCTGGACATTCAGGTCCGCGTATTTTCCAGGATTGACGAAGGCAAGGATTCGGTTTACCTGGTATCCTGTCAGAAACGGCACAGCGCCCCGCTCGGCGAGAAATACCGTGAGGGCCAGCCCCGGGATCACGACGGCGGCAGCGCCGACGATCCATTTGTAGCTGAGTCCCGCGACAAAGATCAGGCATACGATGATAAACATGATAACGATACTCGTGGACAGATCCGGCTGCTTCATAATTAAAAGCAGCGGAACAGCAGCAAATGCTCCGACGATGATCAACGTGCGGAGATTATTGATCTTCTCCTGATTTCGCTGCAGAAACCAGGAGAAGAAAATGATCAGACCGATCTTAACAAATTCCGACGGCTGGAAACGTCCGATAACAGGAAGCGTGATCCAGCGTCTCGCACCGGTTCCGGCTCCTCCGAACTGTCCCGCAACGATGATCGCGAGAAGGATCGCCACACATCCAAGGTAGATCACGCCGGTGCAGCGCATCAGTTTGTGGTAATCAGTCAGAGCCAGGAAGAGCATGATCACCAGTCCGCCGAAAAGGCCGATCAACTGGCGGTTGATATAGCTTCTGTCTCCGTTTACCGCGCTGTTGATCACGAGAAGCCCGATGGCGTTTAATGCCAGGGCATAGAACAGCAGGCGGAAATTGAAGTTTTTAAAATTGTATTCTGAAAACATGTATTAAAATGTCCCCTTAACTAGCAGTTCACGAACCGGGATGCTGGCGTACAGGACAGGGAGCTTCTCTCCCACCCTTTTGTGGTCCATATGGATCACCTTGACCTCCAGCTGCTCCGGATCGATCATCATATATCTTGATATGACTTTTATCATGTCGTTTTTTAACATCTCGAGGATCTCCGGCGTACATCCGGCCCGGTCTGCGATCAGCAGAAATTCAAGCCGTTTTTTTGCTATGTTTCCGGAATTTCTTCCTGTCAGGATATGGAACAGCCTCTTCTTCATTTATGCCCGTTTTAAGAGACCGCTAAACATATGGAAGAATCCTTTATTTTTCTCAAGCCCCATAAGCGGCACCTCCTGACCAAGTATCCGCTTACAGATATTAAGATAAGCCTGTCCGGCAAAGGAATTCATTCCCACCAGAGGTTCCCCCTGGTTCGTGGAGATCACGATCTCCTCATCGTCCGGGATCGCGCCGAGGATTGGGATTCCGAGAATATCCGTCACGTCCTCCATTGACATCATATCCCCGCGCCGGACCATATCCATCCGGATCCGGTTTACGATGAGATCCATCTTTGAGATCTCCTCTGCTTCCAGAAGACCGATGATCCGGTCAGCGTCACGGATTGCTGACACCTCGGGAGTCGTCACCACAAAGGCACGGTCCGCTCCGGCGATGGCATTCTTAAATCCCTGCTCGATTCCAGCAGGGCAGTCTAACAGTACATAATCAAACTCTTCTCTCAGGTCATCCACCAGCTTTCGCATCTGGCCGGGAGTCACGGAAGACTTGTCCCTGGTCTGGGCGGACGGAAGTAAAAACAGGTTTGGATATCTTTTGTCTTTTATCAGTGCCTGCTTCAGACGGCAGTTTCCCTCCACGACGTCCACAAGGTTGTAGACGATGCGGTTCTCCAGTCCCATCACCACGTCGAGGTTTCTCAGACCGATATCTGTATCGATCAGAATTACTTTTTCCCCAAGCATGGCAAGTCCTGTACCGACATTCGCTGAGGTCGTCGTCTTGCCAACACCCCCTTTTCCGGATGTAACAACAATGACTTCACTCATAAGAATATCCTCCTGTATTCAGTTGTAATGTACCGCAGCGGTTCTATTATCTGAGAATGGCGCTGCCTGGACATAAATCCACAAAATATATTTTACATGAAAAAAGCAAAAAATTCCAGTAAAAAATAGAGTTTATAAAAAATTTACAGTTAAAGGTTGTCAAGCAACTAAACGGACTGCGTGCCTGCACGCAAGGACGGTTAGGCATTTGGCTTAAATAAAATTCAGTGCGCTCAGAAAGCTCTTCTTGATCGGCTCCTCTACAACTTTCCCGTTTTCAGACAGGATCATCATCGGCCCCCGTCCCAGGTGACGTCCGTTCCCGGCTTTTTTCAGGGAAAGTCCAGCGATCCGCACAGACATCGGTGCCATCTCGAAGGCGACGATCACCGCGTCCTCATTCCCGCAGACACCTGCGTAAGCCGCTCCGCGGAGCGCCCCTAAGACGACAATATTTCCTTTCGCGCTGACCTTCGCTCCCTTTTCCACGTCACCGATCACGACGATACTGGCTTCCGATTCCAGTTCATCCCCGTCGCGGAGATTTCCCTTATAAAACTGGCCTGTTAGGGAGGACAGCTCCATAAGTCTCTCATTTAACGCCTGCTCACACTTTCTCGTCCGGTTCCCGTCCGTGTCGAGAAGGCAAAGCACCTCAATATCAGAGTTTTCCGTAATAGTCTGAACGACGCGGTACTCCTCCTCCGGTGTCAGATCCCGTCCTTCCAGTGTCAGTGTCATCTGGGCAGCTCCCCAGAATTTCGCCGTCGCCTTGAACTTCTTTGCGATTGCCTGAAGAACCTCCTCAAAATCCAGGTCTTTCTCCAGATAGACCGTCATTCCCGCTTTATTTCCCTTGATTACGACAGCATCTTTCATCTTGAAATCCCCCTTTATGTAACTTCGGCAGGTAAACCAGACCGCCGGTCCGTCAACGCCTTACAGCCCGGCAGATTCGCCGGGCTGCAGCTTTTTGTTTGTGCAGTGCGTGGATTAGTCTCCGATCTCTACGTTCGAAGAGTTCAACGCACTGTTATTCAGAATGTAATTCAGGTCTGTATATCCGTAGTAGAAACGATATATATTTTTCGCGGCCGTCGCCGCGTTGGATGACGAATATCCATAGGGAATATTTACCGTCACCGCGATTTCGGGATTCTGGTACGGTGCAAAGGAAACGAAGAACGCATGGTTGATGCGGTGTCCGTTTTTGATTTCCTCGGCGGTACCTGTCTTACCGGCGATATCCACCTCGAGATCGCTGAAGATCTTTCTCGCGGAACCGTCGGAGATAACCCGGCGCATACCGGTGTGGACCGCGTTCCATGTGGAATCCTTCACATCGATGACAGAGCGGACCTCCGGAGTGAAATCTTCTAAGAGATTTCCCTGGGAATCTGTCATCTTATCGAGAAGACTCAGTTTGAAGACTGTTCCCTTGTTGGCCACAGCCGTGATATATCTGGAAAGCTGGACGTTAGAGTAAGAGTTCTTACCCTGTCCGATGGAGGACGCCTCCGGCTTCTCCGTTGTCATCTGCGGCTCTCTCTCAGCGATCTCGATTCCAGATGTCTCATCCAGACCGAACAGCGACGCGTATTTCCGGATCTTCTCGATACCGAGCTCCGGTGAATAGTTGCCGTTCTCGTCCATGGAGAGACGGTGTCCCATCTCGGAGAAGAACACGTTGCAGGAGTTCTGGATACCGTGGACCACATCGAGAGGTCCATGCTGTCCCGGATAGATCCAACATCTCAACGCCGGTGAGATCTCCTTATAGATGCCGGTACAGTTCACCGTGTCGTTTAATCCGATGACTCCCTCCTCCAAAGCCGCTACCGCGATGATCGGTTTGAAGGTGGAACCCGGCGCTTTCTGTGCCTGAGTGGCATTGTTGAAGAGTGGCAGGGACTGGTCATTATTTAACTTATTGTAATACTCCGCATCCACAGTGCCGGAGAACTTGTTATTGTCGTAGCTCGGATATGTCACCAACGCCCGCACCTCACCGGTATGGACGTCCGTGATTACCGCGCTGGCGGAACACGGGTCCAGAGCCAGCTGAGCCGGTGTGATCTCGATATCGGAGATCTTCTTTCTGATAAACTGGAACGCGTACTCGTCTCCGCCCGCCTCCAGCATCCGGACTTCATTCTCGTCGTATGCCAGGATATTCTGGTCATAGAGGGCGAGGCAGAGTTCCTTTCCGGATACGGTGCCGTTGTTTACGAGATACCGGAAGATCTTCTTTGTGAAGGCCGCATCGTTCTGCAGGTCATCCAGCACATAATCCACGATGGTCCGGTAAATGCTGTCCGCGTCGGAATATCTGGACTCGATCTTTAACTTTGTCGTGTCGATCCAGCTCTCAGCGATTCCATCGTACAGGTAATCCCTGAGGCTGATGGAATCGTCTTTCCATGCCTTGTAGGTGTCGGACTCCTGGTCGATCTTATCCGTCTTGATGATCTGACGTTCGGAAAGCAGCGTGTAGATATACTGCATATAGGCAAACATATCTTCCGGCAGGTCCACCATCTTTCTTGCGGATCCGTCCGTGAGCTCGCTCCTGATCTGAGCCAGGATCTGCTCTCTCGACTGACTGTATTTCGCGTAAATATTTTTCTCTGTCTGGGATGCCTCCGGCGCGGAGAACGCAGAAAGATCCAGAACATTGTTGTTGATCAGCTGATAGTAAACATCCTTCACCGGAATCGGGATATTCGCCGCTTTCTTGTAATCGTTGTCATCCAGGTCACGGTTTACAAGCTTGTCCGTGATGATACCGGCGAGCTGCTGTTCCAGAATATGGTACACACCGATCTGAAGATCACGGTCCAACGTCAGGTAGATGTCATGTCCGGCCTCCGGCTCCGTCCTCTTAACAACCTCCAGGATCCGTCCCATACTGTCCACATACATGGTCTGGGAACCTTTCTTGCCCTGAAGTTCCGTCTCCATGGACGCTTCAATTCCGGTCTTACCCACAAGGTCTGTCAGCTCGTAATCCGGGTTCGTCTCCCGCAGTTTTTCGAGCTCATCATCCCAGACTTTTCCGATATAGCCGATGATCGGCGCAAAATATACACTATCATTGTATACACGGATCGTGGATTCCTCGATTTCTGCACCCTTTAAGTTTCCGGAGTTTTCCAGGATATCCGTCATGGTCTCCTTGCTGACATCGGAGGCGATCGTCGTGGACTCATATTTCCGGTATGCAGTGAGTCTCATCGTGTAGCGGATGTTGATGATCCCGAGAGCTTCCTCGTCGGTGAACTCGATAGGCGCTCCGTTGTCATCCTTCAGCTGGTCAAGGCCGTAGTACTTCACCCTGTCGTCAAAGACTTCCCTCGCCGTCACATCGGAAGGATATTTTCCTTCCGCGTCATCCAGCTCGTCCGTCTTTTTTAATCCGTAGTAATCGCTCAGGAAACGTCTTCTTGCCGTCTCACTGGTTGTCGTGAAGATCATCTCGCCGGAGGAATCATATCCAATGGAAAAATCACCTTCCACGCTCTCGCCATGGCGGTTCAAA
The DNA here is from genome assembly GCF_018785465.1 of Clostridium sp. MCC328. NCBI lineage: Bacteria > Bacillati > Bacillota > Clostridia > Eubacteriales > Clostridiaceae > Clostridium > Clostridium sp. MCC328. Next base: position 87,360 of record NZ_WQPW01000008.1, on the reverse strand, counting down.
ATCCGGACAAGCTCTAAAAGCATCCGGTTTCTGTCATTGGATCTCTTGTAATCTCCGTTATCCTGAAGCGTCACATTGTACGACAGTTTATTATATGCAAGAACATTCCCGTTTCTGTCATAAATATTTCCACGGGTACCGGTAAGACTGATCTTTTTCTCCGTCTTTGCCATATAGTTTTCCTGGAACTGCTCTCCCTCAATGATCTGCAGCTTGAACAGGCGCATGCCCAGGATCGCATAAAGGCCCACAAATACCACCGACAGGATCACAAGTCTTGACGACAGCAGCTTTTTCAAAAACTCTTTCAGGATCTCAGAAAAATCGTTAAACAATCGTTGTGTCTCTCCTTTTTTCCATCTCTTCCAGTTTGCGGCTGATATACAGGAACAGCCGGTACAGGATCAGTGTTGTCACAACGGTGAAGATCGTCTCCGGCAGGATAATATTGATAAAATAATAACCGAAATTCAATCTTCCCCGCACCAGAAAGCCGAATACATAAAGATAGAAATTATAAAATACTTCGTTCAGCGCCGAAAGCACCAGCGGCAGCGTAATATAGTCCTCATAATAGTATTTTGTACAGATTCCGTTTACATAGCCCATCCAGATAAAGACAAGCGTATGGAACCCCAAAGGACCTCCGGATGACAGATCCATCAAAAGTCCTACGATCAGACCGTAGCCCATCCCCCATGCGCTTCCCCTGATAAATCCAAAGGAGAACACCAGGATCACCATGAGGTTTGGGTATACCGCCAGGAACGGCAGCAGCGGAAAAATACATGTCTGCACGATAAATGCCAGAATCACCAGAACAAAGTTTACGATGATCCGTTTCATATTGCTATTCATTGATCTCCGGCCCCGCATCCTTTAAGTCTGTGATCACCAGGACCTCCTGAAGTCTGTCGAACCTCGCGGCAGGAATCAGGTATCCCGATTTTGTCAGGTTGTCATTGTAGTCTACCGTGATGTCCGTGGCATATCCCACTAGGATTCCCGGCAGGAACTTTCCGCTGATATTAGAGGTGACGATCATGTCGCCGTCCTTGATATCATCGTCCTTTTCCATGTAAGAAAGCTTTAAGCGGCCCTCTTTAAAGAGCTGCAGATCACCTGCCACGATGCAGGAGTCCCCGGACTGCTGTGCCATGGCACTCACACGGCTGGAATCATCAATGATGGAGCGGACCGTGGCGTAGTTCGCGCCCACGTCTGTGACGATGCCAACAAGACCGCCGCCTGCGATGACATTCATGTCCTCCTTGATTCCGTCATCAGACCCTTTGTCGATGCGAAATACGGAAAACCAGGAGCCGGAGTCCTTTGCGATGATCCGGGCACCGATCTTATGGTACTGCATGTACTCCTGATCCAGCTCGTAGAGGCTTCTTAAACGCTCTAACTCAAACTGTTCGGAGCGGAGTCTCGTGTTCTCTTCCGTCAGTTCATCCACTCTCGTCTTTAAGGTCTCATTCTCCGCCAGTGCCGTCTTAAGCTTTCCGACACTGCTCAGTTCATTGTAGAGGCCGCCGCCAACCCGGTTCACGCCGGACTGGATCGGCACCAGCACATAGCCTACCGCGGTTCTCAGCGGGTTTAAGATGCTTCCCTTGATGGTCGTGATTCCGATCATGCAGACGCAGAGAAGCGACAGTCCAAATAGAAAATATTTCGTATTGTTTTTCATGTTTCAAAAATTCCCCGTTCTCTAAGGCTCACATAGGAATTATCTCCGATAATGATATGGTCTAAAAGCGGGACTCCCATAAGACTCCCTGCTTCCCGGACCCGTTCTGTGAAGAGGCAGTCTTCCCGGCTGGGTGCCGGGTCCCCGCTGGGATGGTTGTGGAGCAGGATGATCCCGCAGGCCCTGAAGCGCAGCGCCTCGATATAGATCTCCCGCGGTGTCGCGCAGGATGCGTTCACCGTTCCCCTGGAGACTGTGATGTCCCTCAACAGAATATTTTTCGTGTTCAGGAGCAGAAGCTTTAAGTTCTCCTGCTCTAAATGGCGCATTTCCTCCATATAAAAAGCCGCCACTTTCGACGGTGCGTCAAAGACGATGGTCTTCTCCGATGCCGCCGCCTTCCAGATTCTGGCGGAGAGTTCTCCGATACAGGCAAGCTGGATCGCCTTCACCTCACCGACACCGCGGATCTCCTTATAGTCTTCCACTGTTCCATGGAGAAGTCCTGCGAGTCCCGGCGGATTTCCGGCATTTAAGATCTCCTCCGCCATGTCCCGCACCGGGATATTTTTCGTCCCGGAGCGCAGGATCACGGAGAGAAGTTCCGCGTCCGAGAGGGATACCGGACCTTTCTCCAGCACCTTCTCATAGGGGCGTTCTGAGATCGGAAGCCCCTTCATTGTCTTTCCATTTTTCTTTTCCATACTGACATTCCGCCTTTCCTGTCTCTCCAAGTACACGATACGGCAGATGTCCCCTTTTTCTACAGAAAATGGTAAATTAAAATTGCAATGATCACGCCGATGATGCTCGCCATCGTGATCCGGATGCTGAGTCCGAACGTGATCACGAGGATCCCGAGGTTAAGGATCAGTGGATCGTTAAGACCAAAGGATTCTCCAAAATTCAACCAGGAAAGTCCCGGCACCTTCGCTGTCATCTCCCCGATAAAGCCTCCCAAAACGATTCCGGAAAGCAGAAGGAGAAGCAGCGCCCAGGAACTTTTACTCTTCATACTGTTTCATTCCTCTCGATCGCTGGAACTGCGCATGATCGTCAGTCCCGGCGGCTGTTTGTTTCGCCTATGCAGGAAATTTTAGCATATTTCACGCCCAAAAACAATGAGTTAAGAAAAAGTTCACACTCTTACAGTGTCACGATCCCTGCATCCACTAACTTCTGAAGGGACATTAAGATACCGAGCTTCGCATGATACCATGTGAGTCCGCCCTGGAAGTATACCGCGTACGGCGGCTTGATCGGACCGTCTGCGGAAAGTTCGATTGAGGACCCCTGAACGAACGCTCCTGCTGCCATGATGACATCAGAATCGTATCCCGGCATCGCCCACGGCTCCGGAGTCACGAAGCTGTCCACCGGCGCTGCCGCCTGGATGCCCTCGCAGAACTTGATGACGCCTTCCGGTGTTCCGAAGGTGATGGCCTGGATGATATCGTGACGACTCTCAGTGCCGTTCGGAACGACGCCGAAGCCCAGCTTCTCGTACACGTTTGCTGCGAAAATCGCGCCCTTTAATGCACCCGCAACAACGGTCGGAGACAGGAAAAGTCCCTGGTAGAGAGACTGGCTGACACCGAGGCTGGCACCAACCTCTTTTCCGAGACCCGGAGCTGTCAGGCGGTATGCCGCCCGCTCCACGCAGTCCCTGCGTCCGACGATATAGCCGCCGATCGGGGCAAGTCCGCCGCCCGGGTTCTTAATTAAGGAACCGACGATCATGTCCGCTCCCACATCTGTCGGCTCCATCTCCTCCACGAACTCGCCGTAGCAGTTATCTACCATGCAGATCACATCCGGCTTGATAGACTTGATAAAGAAGATCAGCTCGCCGATACGCTTTACGGATAAGGTTGGTCTTGTGGCATATCCCTTGGAGCGCTGGATCTCGATGAGTTTTGTTCGCTCATTGATAGCTTTTTTGATGTTCTCAAAGTCGAAATCACCGTTCGGAAGAAGATCCACCTGGCTGTAGGTAATGCCGAACTCCTTTAAGGAACCGACAGAATCACGGATTCCGATGACTTCCTCTAAAGTATCGTACGGTTTTCCTACCGGGGAAAGGATCTCATCACCCGGGCGGAGATTTCCGGAAAGAGCAATGGTAAGCGCATGGGTTCCGGAGATCAGCTGTGGGCGGACAAGGGCGTCCTCGCCGTGGAATGCCTTCGCATAGACTTCCTCCAACGTGTCACGTCCAAGGTCATTGTAGCCGTATCCCGTAGTTCCGGCGAAATGGATATCGCTGACTCTCGCCTCCTGCATGGCTTTAATGACCTTTAACTGATTGTATTCTGCTGTCTTATCGATGGCCTCGAAACGGTCGTGCAGGCTTTTCTCGATCTCTCTTCCATAATTTAAAACCTTCTCAGAGATTCCAAGCTCTCCGTACATCTTTATAAGTTCCATGATTTCTCCTTTTTTCTAACTGCCATAATGTTTCTTTCGCGCAGATCCTCAAGCATCCACATGAGGATCTTTTCCCTATCAAAATCAAAGTTTCCCTGATCCACCCAGGTAACTTCTTTTTCTCTCTTAAACCAGGTGAGCTGGCGCTTCGCGAAGTGTCTGGTGTCGCGCTTAATGATGTAGACCGCCTCATCTAAGGAGATCGTTCCATCCAGGGCATCCAGGATCTCTTTGTATCCAAGTCCCTGCATGGACACCATATCTCTCGTGCAGCCCATCTCCTTCAACTTTTCCACTTCCGCCAGCAGGCCGTTCTTCATCATGAGATCCACCCGCAGGTCGATCCTCTGATACAGGCGTTCGCGATCCATGTTCAGTACATAGTAAGCGAAGTTGTATGGCGATTCTTTCTGCCGCTCCGCCTCGTTATGTTCGGATATCTTTGTCCCGGTTTTCTTGTAAAACTCCAGGGCGCGGATTACACGCTTCACGTTGTTCTCGTGGATCGCCTCTGCGGACTCCGGGTCCACTTCCTTTAACATATCGTGAAGGCAGGACGCGCCTTTTTCTGCCGCCAGACACTCCAATTCTTCCCTGTATCCCGTATCACTGTCATTTTCCGTAAAATCGATATCGTTCACCAGTGCCTGGATATAAAAGCCGGTGCCTCCAGCGATGATCGGGATATGTCCGGCGGCGTAGATCTCCTCCATGGCCTGCTTTGCGAGTCTCTGGAAAACGACCACGTTAAATTCATCCCACGGATCCAGAACATCGATCAGGTGATGTCTGACACCGTCCATCTCCTCCTTCGTCACCTTTGCGGAACCGATATCCATGTGGCGGTACACCTGCATGGAATCGGCGCTGATGATCTCGCCGCCGACCTTTTTCGCGAGTTCCACCGACAGGGCGGTCTTTCCGGACGCCGTCGGCCCGGTGATTATAATCAAAGGCTTTTTCATTATATGATCCTCTTGAATTTCTTTTCCATCTCATATTTGCTGATCGCGACGATCGTCGGTCTTCCGTGCGGGCAGTTATATGGATTCTCCAGTTTTAACAGTTCATCGATGAGCTTATCCGCTTCGGCGAAGGACAGCTCGTTGTTTCCCTTTACCGCCGCCTTGCAGGACATGGTGGCGATCCGGTCGTAGATGGACTCCACATTCTTTCCCATACTCTCATCGGAGAGTCCGTCGATGAGTTCCATCAGAAGGTCCTTTTTCGCCAGGGAGAACAGATTATCCGGCACCGCCCGCACCGCGTACTCGTTTCCGCCGAAAGGCTCGATCTCGAAGCCGATGTCCGTAAACACCTTCATGTGGCGTTTTAAGAGATCCGCCTCCTGTAAGGAAAGTGTCAGGATGATCGGCGGGCTCACGAGCTGGGAGGTGTATTCCCTCGTCTTTAGGGACGCGAAGTTCTTCTCGAAGAGGACCTTCTCGTGGGCGGCATGCTGGTCAATAATGTAGAGACTGCCGTCGTACTCCACAAGCCAGTAAGTCTCGAAGACCTGGCCGATCAGACGGTGGCGCTTTCTCGCGGTTTCCGAGAGAAGGCGGTTGTCGAACATTTCCATCTGCTTAGGAAGCGCTTCCTTCTCTGCCAGAGGTGCTTCTTTCTCAGCCGGGACCGCTTTCTTCGCAGCCAAAGCCGCACCTGTCGTCTCCGGAGCTTTCTCTTCCAAAGCCGCAGGCATCGCTCCCGCTCCTGTCTCGTTTGGCTGCTGTGCCTGTGCGCGTTCCGGCGGCAGTTCCCTTGTCAGCGGTTTCGGCGGCAGGATCCATTTGCTCTCCTGCTTCTTCTCCCCGTAGGCCGGGCGTTCCTCGCGGATGCCCATGGCTTCCATGCGCCGGTGCTCAAAAGGTTCCGGACCGTGGGCGTTCTTGGCAGGCTGGTTCATTCCGCTTCCCAGGATTGGACTTCCCGCCGCGGCAGTCTCTTTTTTCTCAAGCTCGCGCTCTTCCCGCTCCGACATGAGGCTCACGTTCGGAATCAGTTCTTTCCCGGAAAGGGCGTCCATCACCGCCTGGCAGATTACCCGGTACATATTCTCGCCGTCCTTGAAGCGAAGCTCCATCTTCGACGGGTGCACATTCACGTCGATAAACTCCGGCTCCACGGTGAGATGCAGCAGCGTGAAGGGATATTTGTGCTGCATCATGTAGCTCTTGTACCCGTCCTCAATGGCCTTTGACACGAGTCCGCTCTTAATATAACGCCCGTTGATGAAATAATTCTCAAAATTCCTGTTTCCGCGGGCGATCACCGGCTTTCCGATAAAACCGGAGATCTTAACGATTCCGTTTGACACCTCCACAGGGAGAAGGTTTGCCGCGATCTCCCGCCCGTAAACGGTATAGATGATATCTTTCAGATTATGATTTCCTGACGTGTGGAGGCGGCTCTGGTTATTTACGATGAACCGGATGGAGATCTCCGGGTGGGACAGGGCGATCTTTTCCACAAGATCCGCCACGTGTGCCCCTTCCGTGGTCTCCGTCTTCAAAAATTTCCGTCTGGCAGGTGTATTGAAAAACAGATTTCTGGAGATAAATGTGGTTCCGTCCGGCGCGCCGATCTCCTCGAGACCTATCTCCTCACCGCCTTCGATCCTGTATCTGGATCCCGTAAGGCTGCCGGAGGTCTTTGTGATCAGTTCCACCTGGGAGACAGCCGCGATACTGGAAAGTGCCTCGCCGCGGAACCCCAGGGAAGAGACCGTGAGCAGATCCTCCGCCGTCCGGATCTTACTGGTGGAATGGCGCAAGAACGCTAACGGAAGCTCTTCCTTCTTGATCCCGCATCCATTGTCCGTGATCCGGATAAACCCGATGCCGCCCTGACGGATCTCCACGGTGATCGCCGTGGAACCGGCATCAATGGCGTTTTCCATTAACTCTTTCACCACGGAAGCAGGCCGCTCCACGACCTCTCCCGCAGCGATCTGGTTGATCGTACTCTGATCCAGCACTTGAATCGGCATAGTCTCTCTCCCTCTCTTTCATATTTCCCCTTGCCGGTATTTGTCTTTCGCACCGTTTCACGCGAAAACTCGCACCTGCAAAGTTTTTCGTATCATTACTGCCAGCGGTTCTTAAGCTTCGTCTGCAGTCTGTACAGCGTATTCAACGCATCGATCGGTGTCATGCTGGAAAGCTCCAGATCCCTGAGTTCTTTTATGATATCGTCGTCCTTCACTGTGTCAAAGATGGACATCTGGTTGAGATCCACCTCGTCCGGCTTCGCCACCGCCTTGTGCTGCGGGGATGCGCTCATCTGGGCGATCTCCTTTGCCTGGGCCGTGATGTCGGCACTGGCAAGCTCCTCCACGAGTTCCTTCGCACGGGCGATGACCGGCTCCGGTACTCCAGCAAGCTTCGCTACCTGGATTCCGTAACTCTTGTCTGCTCCGCCCTTTACGATCTTTCTGAGGAACACGATATCGTCCCCCTGCTCCTTCACGGCGATACAGTAGTTGTTGACTCCGCTTATGGTTCCCTCAAGCTCCGTGAGCTCATGGTAATGGGTCGCAAACAATGTCTTCGCACCAAGGAGCTTCGGGTTGCTGATGTGCTCTATGACCGCCCAGGCGATGGACAGGCCATCGAAGGTACTCGTACCGCGGCCGATCTCATCGAGGACAAGAAGACTGTTCTTTGTGGCGTTTCTCAGGATATTCGCCACCTCCGTCATCTCAACCATAAACGTACTCTGTCCGGAAGCCAGATCATCGGAGGCGCCGACTCTCGTAAAGATCCTGTCGCAGATTCCGATGTTTGCCTCGTCCGCAGGGACAAAGCTTCCGATCTGTGCCATGAGGACGATGAGGGCTGTCTGTCTCATATAGGTGGACTTACCGGCCATGTTCGGTCCCGTGATGACGGAGATCCTGTTCTTTCCATTGTCCAGATATGTATCGTTTGCGACAAACAGACTGTCCCTGATCATCCTCTCCACCACCGGATGGCGGCCGTTCTTGATGTTGATCACGCCTTTTTCGTTGATCTTCGGTTTCACATAGTTGTTTCTCATGGATACCGTGGACAGGGATGTGAACACGTCAATACCTGCAATAGCCTTCGCGGTGCTCTGGATCCGCAGGACTTCCGCTGCGATCTGGTCACGCACGTCGCAGAACAGATCATACTCTAAGGTATAGAGGCGGTCCTCAGCACCCATGATGATATCTTCCAGCTCTTTCAGGCGGTCTGTGGTGTACCGCTCCGCGTTTGTCAGCGTCTGTTTCCGGATAAAGTACTCAGGAACTAAGTCCTTAAAGGAGTTCGTCACCTCAAAATAATAGCCGAACACTTTGTTGTATTTGATCTTCAGATTTTTGATTCCGGTCTTTTCCTTCTCCTCCGCCTCGAGATCTGCCAGCCATGCCTTTCCCTCGGTCTTCGCCTTCCGGTACTTGTCGGCCTCCTCGCTGTATCCGTCCTTGATGATGTTTCCCTCCCGGACTGTGATCGGCGGCTCGTCGACGATGGAGCGGTCGATAAGCTCATAGAGGTCCCGGAGCGGATCCAGGTCCTCATTCATCTTCTTTAAGAGCTCGCAGGAAAATTCTCCGAGAATATCTTTGATATACGGCAGCATCTCCAGGGAATTCTTAAAGGAGAGAAGGTCTCTCGGATTCGCAGTCTTGTAGCTGATCCGGCCCATGAGACGTTCCAGGTCATAGACAGAATTTAAGTATTCCCGGACCTCCTCCCTGGAAATGTAGTTCATGTTCAGTTCCTCGATGGCCTGCTGGCGGCGCTCGATCTCCTCTTTATCGATCAGCGGCTGCTCGATAAAGGAGCGAAGAAGTCTCGCTCCCATGGCCGTCTTTGTCTTGTCAAGGACCCAGAGCAGGGATCCGCGCTTCTGCTTTTCCCTTAAAGTCTCAACTAACTCCAGATTTCGTCTCGTGGAGGTGTCGATCATCATGAACTGGCCTGTCGTGTACGGTGTGATCTTCGTCAGATGGGACAGGTCATTTTTCTGTGTCTCATAGAGGTACTGAAGAACAGCACCGGAGGCGATCATTCCGTTCTCGTAATCGCCCAGGCCCAACCCCTCCAGACTCATCACATGGAAGTGCTCCTTTAAGATCTTTCTGCAGTCATCGTCCGAGAAAAACCTGTTTTCCAGAGCGGTCACGGCAAAATGATGCCGTTCCTTTAACTCATTCATGTCCAGGCCTGACATAAAGAGTGCCTCATTGCACACGAGCTCCGACGGTGTGAACTTATTGATCTCGTCTAACAGCGCCCGCTCACTTGTCACCTCCGTAACAAAAAAATCGCCGGTCGTGATGTCGACCGTCGCAATCCCATAATTGTTTCCGGTATACACAACTGCCATCAGGTAGTTGTTCTTTGTCTCATCCAGGGCCTGGGAGCTCGTTATGGTTCCCGGTGTCACAACGCGGATGACTTCGCGCTTTACAAGACCCTTTGCGAGCTTCGGATCCTCCATCTGCTCCGCGATAGCGACCTTATAACCTTTCTGGACGAGTCTCGTGAGATAACCTTCCACCGCGTGGAATGGAACGCCGCACATCGGTGCCCGCTCTTCCAGACCGCAGTCCTTTCCCGTCAGTGTCAGTTCCAGTTCTCTTGAAACCGTCTTGGCATCCTCGAAAAACATCTCGTAGAAATCACCCAACCGGTAAAAAAGAATACAGTCCGGATACTGTTTTTTTGTCTCGAGATAATGTGTCATCATTGGTGAAATCTGTCCCACGTCTTTTCTCCTATTCCTTAACATGCCCACAGCGCCCGAAGCACTCGGCTCCGGGCGTCACATAGTTTTTCTCTTATTTTACGAGAGATCCCATATAGTAGAATCCCTTTGCCTCGTCCAAGGAGACATCCACGATCTTTCCGATCAGGGACGCATCCCCGGCGAAATGTACGACTGTGTTGTTGGAAAGTCTTCCTGTCACAAAGCCTGCCTCGTGAGTATCGATCTCCTCCACAAGGACTTTTTGTACTGTTCCCTCGTGGCGCTTTATGACCTCAGCCGCGATGTCCTGGACCTCCTTGAGCAGGCGGTCGAAACGGTTCTTTACCACGTCCTCCGGAACCTGGTTTGGCATAGCAGCCGCCGGTGTTCCGGTACGTTTGGAGTAGATGAAGGTGAAAGCACTGTCGTAACGCACTTTTCTCACCACATCCATGGTCTCCTCGAAGTCCTCCTCTGTCTCTCCCGGGAATCCCACGATGATATCGGTGGTCAGGGAAATATCCGGCATCGCCGCACGGAGCTTCTCCACCAGGGCGAGGTACTGTTCCTTCGAGTATTTGCGGTTCATTCTCTTCAAGATCTCACTGCTGCCAGACTGAAGCGGAAGATGCAAATGGCTGCAGATCTTTTTGGAGTTCTTCATGGTCTCGATGAGTTCATCGGAGAGATCCTTCGGATGGGAAGTCATGAAGCGGATCCGCTCAAGTCCCTCGATCTTTTCCACTCTTCTAAGGAGCTCCGCGAACGTGATTGGCTGTTCCAGGTTCTTTCCGTAGGAGTTGACGTTCTGTCCCAGAAGCATGACTTCCACGACACCGTCAGCTACAAGACCCTCGATCTCCTTGATAATATCTTCCGGCTCCCTGCTTCTCTCGCGTCCGCGCACATACGGCACGATACAGTAGCTGCAGAAGTTGTTGCAGCCGAACATGATGTTGACACCAGATTTGAACGGATACTTTCTCTCGATCGGGAGTTCCTCCACGATCTCGTTTGTTCCTTCCCATACATCGACCACCATCTTCTTCTCCAGGAAGCGCTCGTAGAGCAGCTCCGCAAGCTTGAAGATATTGTGGGTTCCGAAGATCAGATCCACATGGCGGTAGCTCTTCTTGATCTTTGCGACTACCTCCGGCTCCTGCATCATGCAGCCGCAGAGGGCGATCATCATATCCGGGTTCTTTCTCTTTACACCGCTTAAATATCCAAGGCGGCCATAAACCTTTAAGTTCGCGTTCTCACGAACGGTGCATGTATTGTAGAGGACGAAATCTGAATTCTCATCGGTTCCCTCCTCATAACCGGCTTCCTTTAAGATTCCAAGGAGTTTTTCGGAGTCTCTGGCATTCATCTGGCACCCGAAGGTGTTGATAAAACAGGTGAGCGGACGGCCTTTTTTCGCGCTCTCCGCCTCCACGAGCTTCTTCACCTGTTCCATAAAGTACTGCTGTCTCGCAGGTTCCTCTGTCGGGGCACCTGCGATAATATTTTTATCTGTCATTCTGATATTTCTCCAACTATTTTTATAAACCTTTATGTTCAGCCGTTCTCTTTTTGGCATAAACGTCCCTGGCTGAACTGTCCCGAATGATTATACCCAAGATTCCCCGAAAATGCAACCTTGTTGTTTTGTAGCTATTCAGTACCTTCATAGTTACGTGCAAAAATCCATTCCAGATCAGCTTCGCTGATGGGATTTTTGCCTTCCAGCCTATGTTTTCTTACGGTCAGCGCAGCAAGTGCGCAGACCTACTGAACAGTTACGTTGTTTTTTACTTCTCCGCCCATGACCAACATCAGCGGAAATCCGCCGGAATGCTTTACAGCCTGTATTTCTATTTGCGGATCTGTCCATCCCCGTAAATAATATACTTCGTGGATGTCAGCGCCAGAAGTCCCATCGGTCCTCTCGCATGGAGCTTCTGGGTGCTGATACCGATCTCAGCGCCGAAGCCGAACTCAAATCCGTCAGTAAATCTCGTGGAGGCATTGACATAAACTGCCGCCGCATCCACCTCATTTAAGAATTTCTGGGCGTTCTCGTAGTCCTTTGTCACGATGGCCTCGGAATGTCCCGTATTGTACCGGTTGATATGGGCGATAGCCTCATCCACGGAGTCCACGATCTTGCAGGAAAGAATATAATCCAGGTACTCTTTTCCCCAGTCTTCCTCTGTAGCCGCCGTAAATTCCGGCACGATGGAGCGGGCCCCCTCGTCAGCGCGTATCTCCACGTTTTTCTCATCGAGACGCTTTTTCATCAGCGGCAGGAATTCCTTTGCGATCTTTCTATGTACCAAGGTGGATTCGCAGGCGTTGCAGACACCGATCCTCTGGGTCTTCGCATTAAAGATGATATCTAACGCCATATCGAAATCCGCGCTCTCGTCCACATAGATATGACAGTTTCCGGTACCCGTCTCGATCACCGGAACCGTGCTGTTCTCCACAACGGTACGGATCAGACCTGCCCCGCCTCTCGGGATCAGGACATCGAGATATCCGTTCATCCGCATGAACTCTCTCGCGGTCTCATGGCTTGTGTCCTCAATCAGGGAGATGGCATCCTCCGGGATTCCTTCCTTCTTTAAACCATTCCTGATCGCTGTTACGATGGCTTTGTTGGATTCCAGCGCGTCGCTGCCGCCGCGAAGGATCACAGCATTTCCCGTCTTAAAGCAGAGCGCAAAGGCATCTGCCGTAACGTTCGGTCTCGCCTCGTAGATGATTCCGATAACACCGAAGGGCACCCGTTTCTGGCCGATCAGGAGGCCGTTCGGGCGCCTCTTCATGGAGATCACCTCTCCCACCGGATCCTCGAGACCTACGACCTGGCGCATGCCCTCCACGATTCCCTCGATCCGCTTGTGGTTCAGCTCCAGGCGGTCCACAAGTCCCGGAGCCATTCCTCTTTCTTTCGCTTTTGCGACATCTGCCGCGTTGGCTTTTAAGATCTCATCCTCTTCATCCAAGATCTCCTGGGCCGCAGCCAGAAGTCCCGCGTTCTTTAAGTCTGTCCCCATTTTTCCGAGGATATAGGAAGTTTCTTTTGCTTTCTGTCCGATTTCTATTAACATGGCTGTTTCCTCCCTGATTTATGAGCCTGATCATGCAATGTATCATACGGTATTTTCTGTCCAAAAAATGTCAGTCTGTATGTTGTTACTTAATGCTGCACCGGATCACCCGTTTTTCTGTCACGATCATATCCACGCTCTTGTCATACGGCTCCGCCGGGAGCTCATGAAGGATCTGGAACTCGTATGCCAGGGCAATGGTCTTATGACCGGGATGCGTCTCCAGATACCGGTCATAATATCCGCCGCCTTTTCCAAGGCGGACGCCGTTTTCCGTAAATCCCATGCCCGGCACCAGGATCGGTGCTGTCGAAAAAATATACCTGGATTTCTGATGAAATTCCTGGTCCATCTTTTCCGAAGCTATTTCCGAATGGTACTCCTCTGCGCTCCGGCATCCGTTCTTAGGCTCCATAATGTGAAACGCGCCCTCAGTGAGATCATCCTCTGAGTCAGTCACGAAAAACTCCATTGTCTCACCCATGACTCTTGGAAGGCAGACAATGCATTTTTTCTTCCAAAGCTCTTTTAAGATCTCCGCAGTCCCAGTCTCCCAGTTTAAAGACGCATATCCGTAAACTGCCCCGGCATCAGTGACCGCGGGAAGAGTCAGGACCCGCTCCGCGATCTGGCGATCCAGGATCTCTTTTTCTTCCTCCGGCAGTAACCTTAACTGGCCTCGTATTTCTTTTCTAAGATCAGCTTTCTGTTTTTCCAACATTTCCGTATTTCTTTCCAAGATCTGTCACGGAGCCATCCTTCTCAACGATGGAGATATTGTTTAAATGGCCTCTGAGGCTCGCCTTGATATCGGCAACATACTGTTTTCTCAAAGCTGCCTGTTCCTCTTTTTCCGCGTCCGTAAGTCCTACGGCCTGGGATTTATGGTAAAGCTCATTGATTCTGTCGATCTGTTCCTGTTTCATATTTGTTTCTCTTGTCCTCTCAGTTTCTTTTCAGAGCCCATATTACGCGTGAATGCTCTGGATATAATCCAACAGCGCAAATTCACTGCTCTTATTCGCTTTAAAGAGCGTTCCGATCTCCTCACCCTTTAAGATCCGCCACATAACTTCCAGATCGTCCGCGTTGGCGATCACCATGTCGGCTCCGCTCTCCGTCGCGATCTTTGCCGCATGGAGCTTCGTCGCCATTCCACCGGTTCCCACGTCACTTCCTGTGGTTCCCTTACCCATAGCCATAAATTCATCGGTAAGATCATCCACCTGGCTGATGAACTTCGCGTCCGGGTTTTTCTTCGGATCGTCGGTGTAGAGGCCGTCGATATCGGAGAGAAGGAATAGCAGGTCGCCTTCCACGAGGGCTGCAACGATGGCAGACAGTCTGTCGTTATCACCGAATTTAATTTCATATGTAGATACGGTATCGTTCTCATTTACGATCGGCACCGTTCCGAGCTTTAAAAGTTCATTGAACGTGTTCTTCGCGTTCGTGCGGGAGGTATCATCCAGGATCGTCGCCTTTGTGATCAGGATCTGTGCCGCAGTCTGGTTGTACTCGGAGAAAAGCTTCTGGTACACCATCATGAGACGTGCCTGGCCCACAGCTGCGTATGCCTGTTTCTCGGCAACCGTCTCCGGTTTCTTTCCGCCGAGAGTCTGGCGTCCTGTGGCGATGGCACCGGAGGAAACAAGGATCACTTCTTTTCCCATGCCTCTCATGTCACTGATGATGCGGACAAGCTTCTCGATCTTTGCAAGATTCAGATCGCCTGTCTCCGCGTGTGTCAGTGAAGAAGATCCGATCTTGATCACGATTCTCTTTTTATCTTTTAATAATTCTCTCTCTGTCATATGAAAAGTCTCCTTTCAGCGGAATCCTCAGCGCTATTTAACGCACTGCTGACTGTTTACGTTTGACTACCTGACCGCCGCATATCGCTTTATGATCTCTTCCGCAACCTTCAGGCCGTCCATGGCCGCCGATGTGATCCCCCCGGCGTACCCGGCTCCCTCGCCGCATGGATAAAGCCCTTTCAAACTGCTCTGAAGGCTCTCATCGCGGCAAATCCTGAGCGGTGATGACGTACGGCTCTCGATTCCCGCAAGGACAGCATCGGCACGGTCAAACCCTTTGATCCGTCTTCCGAACTGTTCCATTCCTTCCAGAAACGCTCCGTTTAAGGCCTCTGGCATCAGCTCCCGCAAGTTCGCGAAGGAGAAACCTCCGCAAAACACAGGATTTACGTCTCCCAGGGCCACCGTCGGTCGGTTCGCGGCGAAATCGCCGTAGAGCTGGATCGGGATCTTTCCTCCGCCGAGGGCGAACGCACGCTCTTCCAGGCTTCTCTGGAACGCGATGCCGCCCAAAGGTCCTGCTTCCGGGAAATCCGCCGGGGTGATAGCCACGATCAGGGCACTGTTCGCGATACCGCTGTCTCTCTTAAAATTGCTCATTCCATTGACAGCGAGATGTCCCTTTTCTGAGGACGCGTTCACCACCATTCCGCCCGGGCACATGCAGAATGAATACACACCGCGGCTACTGGTGGTCTTTGCCGTCACTTTATAGGGCGCCGCTCCGAGCTTTCCGGCGTCCTCCATTCCATACTGGTTCTTATTGATCTGCGCCTGGGGGTGCTGGATCCGGAGTCCCACCGCGAACGGCTTCGGTTCCATAAAGACCTTCATCCGATCAAGCTCCGCGAACAGGTCTCTCGCACTGTGTCCTACGGACAGGATCACATGATCTGTCTCAATCACAGCGCCATCTGCAGTCATCACGCCGGTGACTCTTCCATTCTCTTCCAGAATTTTCGTGACTTCCGTCCGGAAATGCACCTCTCCGCCGCCGGCGATGATCCGGTTTCTTATATTTTTAACCACACCCCGCAGCACATCTGTTCCGATATGTGGGGCATGGTCGTAAAGGATCGAAGGATCGGCTCCCATCTCCACAAACGTGGAGAGAACTTTCCCGTTTCTTCCCGAGGTATCCTTTACCAGTGTATTTAACTTTCCGTCGGAGAATGTTCCGGCTCCGCCCTCTCCGAACTGGACGTTGGATCGGATATCCAGGGCCTCATCCCCGTTCTTCCAGAAATCTTCTACTCTTTTCGTCCTCTCCTCCACGGCATCTCCCTGCTCCAAAAGGATCGGAGCGCAGCCGTTCTCGGAGAGTGCCAGGGCCGCGAACATTCCGGCAGGACCGGCGCCGATGATCACCGGGCGCTTTTTCATTTCCGCAGTTCCGTGCTCCGGGTACGCATATGGACGGAAGCCTTCGGCCCGGATGTTCTGGTTCGCCGCCTTTTTGATGACAGTACCTTCTCTTTTACTGTTCGCGAGCATCACATCTACAATATAGCTGAATAACAGCTGCGGCTTCTTTCTCGCGTCGATGGATCTATGGACGATCCTGATCTCCCCGATCGCCGATTCATCGACTTTTAGAAGCTTTGCCGCCTTTTTCTTTATGGCCTCTTCCCCGTGGTCCACGGGAAGTGTGAGCTGATTGATCCGGATCATATGTATGTTTTTTCCTTTCCTGTTTTCCCTGGGTCCTGTTTCCCTCCGCACCGGAAAACGTCATCGTTTTTCCTGCTGCACGGCTGTTTTTTAAATACCCGGGAACGATTCCTGCTGCCACATGGCATCCGGCTGCGTACCCGGAGGACCATGCCCACTGTAAATTATATCCGCCGCAGATTCCATCTACATCCAGGAGCTCCCCGACTATATAAAGGCCGGGAACACGTTTCGACTGCATGGTCTCCGCTTCTATCTCTGCCGTGTCGACACCACCGGTGCAGATCTGGGCCTGTTCAAAGGAATTTGTCTCCTTCACCGGGATCTTAAATTCCCGGATCGTGGCACCCAGACGTTCCAGCTCCTCCGATGTCAGAAGACCCGCTTTTTTGTCCGTCTGGATCTTCGCCGCCTTCAAAAGCACCGACGCTAATTTCTTATTAAAAATACCGCTTAAAAAGTCCTCCGCCGTTTCCCCGGAAAGGACTTCCCGCTGTTCTCTCAAGAGATACCGGACCTTCGTCTCATCAAGATCCGGCAGAAAATTTAAAGATGCCAGAACTTTCTTTTTCTGGTCCAGCAGTTTTGCGGCGTACCGACTCACCTGAAATACCGGAATGCCGGAGATTCCGTAGTCTGTAATCTGCAGTTCCCCGCGGTCCTTTGCTGCCGTCTTTCCATCCGCCGTCTGGATGCTCACAAGGGCATCCACCCGGACACCGGACGCTTTTGGGAGAAGATCTCCCTCACAGCGGAGCTGTACGAGCGCCGGGAGAGGCTTTATGATCCGGTGTCCGAACTGCTTCGCCAGCTCATAGCCGCTACCGTCGGATCCGGTAGCCTTTGCTGCCTTCGATCCACAGGCGAGGATCAGGAAATCCCCTGTGAAGGTTCCCAGATTCGTTGTGACCTCAAAGTGTTCTTTTTTTCTTCCCGCCTTTTCCACTTCGCACCCGGTGACGATCTTAACGCCGGCTCTTTTCGCACCCCTTAAAAGTGCATCCAGAACCGTCTGCGCCTGACCGGACATAGGGTAGACATATCCGCCGCGGTCCATGGTCAGGACTCCGAGATTCCGAAAGAACGCGACTGCTGCCTTCGGCGGGAAATTTCGGATCGCAGTCCCCCAAAAGCCCTTTTCATCGCTCCGGTAGAAGGACGGATCCATATAGAGGTTCGTCAGGTTGCATTTTCCGTTTCCTGTGGACAGGATCTTCTTTCCCGGACGGGCCGTGTGCTCGATTACTGTAACAGCCGCGCCCTGCTCTGCCGCCGTGATCGCAGCCATAAGTCCCGATGCGCCGCCGCCGATAATGATTCCTTTCCGTCCTCTAAAGTTCTCCGTCATTCTTTTTCTCCCTGTCTCTGGTTTTTCCTGTGATCTGAGACCGATTTCCAGACTTTAAGACTACTGCCCCAGTATCAAACAATTTCGCCAAGTTTTCTCACGGTCAGCGCAGCAAATGCGCAGACCTGCCAGGCAATTACACAATTTTTATACTAGTATATCGACCTGACGCAAAAATTTCAAGTAGTAACTGTTCCGCATCTTACCCATTTCAGGCAAAAAGTACCTCAAATTGACTTTCCGGGCGAAATTTTAACTGCTGTAAGACTCCAGATAACTGAAAATTTCAGCCATTGTCGGAAACCAGATCCCCGTCATCAGCCGCTCCTGCTCCTCCGCCGGGAATTCCGCCAGGGGCATATGGGTGAAGAGGTCTGTGGTCTCCTGTCCTTTATCGTAAACGATGAGATAACCTTCCTCCGCCACAAGGAAATACCGTTCCTCATCCTCCGCCACGGTCTGATTTTCAACCTGCTCCATATTCAAGACCACATGGATCTCCTCTTTTGTCTCCTTCGCAAATACCGGTTCCTCCACAGATTCCTGCATCTGTACCTCTTCCGCCCTCTGGGCTTCCTCCCCAACCGTCATGAGAAACAATGTGATCAAGCTCGCGGATGTCAGAAAGAAAAAGAAAAGAAAGCAGGATACATACTTTTTCATAGGAATATTCCTCCTTTGAAAGTATTATCTGCTTTCTTTTCTATTTTAAACACATAAAACCAAATTTCTGTCCATGCACCGGCAGTCAGACAGCTGTCCCGGTTTATTTCCGCACGTTCCGCCTTTACATCAGATGCAGTTTTCTGAACGCTCTCAGGAGCTTCGTTCCGCCCGGCATCGTCTTTAATTCTGCCGCAGACAGTGCTCCAAGCTTAATAAGCAGCACACCGTATACGACCACCGCGATCATCATCGCAAGCAGGGTGGAAATCGCATTGCTCTTCACCGCAAGATGGGCAAGCTGGTAGGAACCAAAAGCGAAGATTCCCATCACCGCGGAAGCGATCACCGGTATGATCACTGTCTTCTTCATCTCCTGTCGGTAGCCGAGAAGCTTCCGGATGGATCTCGCGTTCATCAAGACCATAAAGAGCGCGAACAGGATATTCGCGAATACCATACTGTAGATTCCCATGTGGAATCCGAGGGCCATGATCTCCAGGGCGATCAGGTGAAGCACCAGGGAGATCACCGCGTGGAAGATCGGGAGGCGCATTTTATCGATGCCCTGGAGGATCGCGTTTGTGACCGTGGACACGGAGTAGAATACCACCGCAAGGGAACCGTAGATCGTCATCCGGATTGCCAGGGAATTATCTCCGGAGAATAAAAGGTCGTTTACCGGTCCTGCAAGCACTGTAAGGCCCACCGTGGACGGGATCGCAACGATGCAGGAGAATCGGATCGCGGATGCCACGCGCGCTCTCACAAGCTTTTTATCTCCCACAGCCACCGCCCTGGATACGGATGGGATCAGGGAGGAAGAAAGGGCGTTTGAGATCGCCATCGGCACGTTGATCAGCAGGTGATACTTTCCTGTATATACACCCCAGATGGAGGCGAACTCGTCCCCCTGTCCCAGGGTCTTAAAGTTGTACGCGAGGATCCCGTTGTCCAGCACACTGTTTAAGTTGTAGATCGCGGAGCTCAAGATGACCGGGACTACCGTGAAGAACAGGACTCCTGTGATGTCCCCGTAGCTCTCCAGAACCTCCGTCTTGTCTCTTCTGATCCGGCGCTTTCTCATCTTCGCGCAAGCTGCAAATAAAAACAGCAGAAAGATCAATGCAGTAAATGCGCCCGCACCTGTACCGATGGTACCGCCTGCAGCGCCCCAGGCGTTGGAATATCCGTCTCCTGTCTGGTTCTTTAACACCTCTGTCTTTAACGCCTCGTTAAAGAGAAAGCTTCCCGCTGCAACGCTGACGATGGCGTTTACGATCTGCTCAAAGACCTGGGAAAAGGCAGTGGGCACCATGGTCCCCTGCCCCTGGAAATATCCGCGGAACACGCCGAGATACGCCATGATCCATACCGTCGGGGCTAATGTCCTTAGTGCGAATGCCGCATAGGGCATAAAAAATACGTCTTTTGCGAAGAAATCAGCACCGAACCAGATCACCGCGGCCGCAAAGGCACCCACGATGGTGGCATAACAGAGCGCCGCGCGTAAGATTCTCGCTGCATTCCGGTACTGCTTCCCTGCAAGTCTCGCGGAAACCATTTTCGACACAGCGAGGGGCAGGCTGTAGGATGAGAGGAGCAACGCAATATTGTATACATTAAACGCTGTTCCGTAATATCCCATTCCTTCATCACCGATGATGTTGATCATCGGAACACGGTAAGCGATTCCGATAATCCTCACGACGATGGATGCCACTGCCAGGATACTTCCCTGGACAACGAAATTGGATTCCTTTTTCTTTTTCTGTCTGTTACTTTCCATAAATTTCAGCTTTACTGTACCTGTCTGCGCCTACAATACAGATCCAGGTCTTTCCTTTGTTAAGCATAACTTCCTTTCCTGCAGAGTCATAGTAGCGGGTCGGTCCGAAGTCCCCATCCTTCTTCCAGGATACAGGAACGCACTTTCCGCCTGTAAATACATAACCCGCTCCGCCCTTATGGACATTGATATTGAGGTAATCAGTGCTGGCGTAATGTCCCCACTCCACATACTGGAAAATGACATTATTGACCGCAATCTGCCCGCCGTCGCCGTTGTGCTTTCCGCCGTACTGGAAACGGTGATACTTTCCGTCACTCTCATTGTACTCGAACCACGGATTATTCATCGTGTAGGACGGGTAGAACTTGTACGCGTCCTTCGCGTCGGATTCCGCTGGGACATAAGTATTCTTTGAGAACTGAAAATGTCCCGTGTAGGTATCGCTGTAGGAAGTGCGGTAGCCCAGCTGGCCGATGGTCTTATTTAATTTCGCGCCACTTGTATAGGCGTTATGCGGTGCCTTCTTGTCCTTTGTGCGGTAGAACGCATTTCCGCCTGTGCCATCGACACCGTTGATGTTGTCCACACTTTTCAGATACGGAACTGCGAAGGTGCTCTGTCCGTAGTGGGCATAGATCGCATCGTACTCTCTTGCGAAATATGTATAATAGGTACGGCAGCTTCTGACGGAACCGATCCGCTCGATATCATCATAGTCCTCGAAGATCGCCATGTAGCGGTTCATATCGCCCTCCACCGGCGCCTCGTAGACAACATCCGCCCGGTTGATGCCGTACTGGGGCAGAGATGCTTTATCATTGCTCATCATGACCGCAACAGGGCGTCTGTTAGCTTTCGCCACATCCACCATCTCACCGGTCAGGTAACTCTGGATCTTTCCGTCGACCTCTTTGCGCTCTTCCGGGCCTTCCGGCTCCGTCTCCGCCTCCGTCGTCGGTTCTGTCTCAAGAACGATGGTCTTCGTCTCTTCCGGCGTCACTGTAGGCGCCTCCGTTGTCACAGCTGCTTCTTCAGCCTTCTTTCCGCACCCGGAAAGAGCTGCCGCAGCCATCATGATTCCAATACCAATAATAAATGCTCTGCCCCGTCTTCTCATCTCCTGTAACCCCTCCGTTCCAGAATTTCTCTCTGCATGTCCTCCATCTGGATCCGCTCATCATTCTCCATATGGTCGTAGCCGGATAAATGAAGCATGCTGTGCGCAACTAAGAATGCCAGCTCTCTCGTCTGGGAGTGGCCGTACTTCTCTGCCTGCTCTTTCACCTTGTCCACGGAAATTACGATATCCCCCATAAGTAACTCCCCTGTGTCAGGGTCAAAGTATTCCTCCGGCGTTTCTTCAAGATGGGAAAAGTCACCCGGTGTCTCAAAATCGCACATCGGGAACGACAGAACGTCTGTCGGGTTATCGATCCCGCGCATATCAAGATTGATCTGGTGAATCCCGGCATTATCCGTAAGGAGGACATTCACCTCCGCGTCATACGGGCATTCTACATAATCCAGGGATTCCTCGATCACGTTTTTAATGATCTCTTCGTACGGAAGATCCAGTTTTTCCTCCGCTTCGTACTCCACTGTCACTGTCATCTCTGTTCCCGTCCTTCCCGGCCGCTTTTTCCATGTTCCGTGTAAGATCTTCTCTCCGGTTTCTCACGGCCTTCATATTCATCATATGCCTTTACGATCTTCTGGACAAGCGGATGTCTTACCACGTCCTCGTTGGAGAACCGGCAGATTCCGATATCGTTGATATTCTTCAGTACCTTAAGCGCCACGTCGAGGCCGGATACCTGGCCTGCAGGCAGATCCTTCTGGGACTGGTCGCCGGTGATGATGACCTTGGAACCGAAACCGATCCTTGTAAGGAACATCTTCATCTGTGCCTGGGTCGTATTCTGGGCCTCATCCAGGATAATAAAGGCGTTATCTAAGGTACGTCCGCGCATGTAGGCGAGAGGCGCCACCTCGATCAGGCCTTTCTCTGAATTGTGAAGATAGCTGTCCGCGCCCATGATCTGGTAGAGGGCGTCGTAAAGTGGGCGCAGGTACGGATCGATCTTGCTCTGAAGGTCGCCCGGAAGGAAGCCTAATTTCTCTCCCGCCTCGATGGCCGGACGTGTCAGGATGATCCTGCCCACCTCTCCATTCTTAAAGGCCTGGATTGCCATGGACATGCCAAGATACGTTTTTCCGGTTCCCGCAGGTCCCACGCCGAACACGATCATCTTTTTCCGGATCAGATCGATATACTGCTTCTGTCCAAGAGTCTTCGGTTTTACCGGTTTTCCATTTATGGTGTGACAGATGATATCGCGGTCCAGGGAAAGCATTTCCGTGTCCTTATCCTCAAAGGAAAGAGCCAGGGCGTAATCCACATTCTGCTCCCCGATCTCTTCGCCCCGCTTCGAGAGTTCCAGAAGCGTTGAAAATACGCTCTTCGCGCGTTTTACCGCATGATCTGGTCCGATGACCTTGATCTCCCCGTCCCGCGCCACCATGGATACGTGAAGCGTCCGCTCGATTTTTTTCAGATAACTGTCAAACTGTCCGCAGACCTTCCGCTCATGTTCTGCCGGAATGTCTATGATTGTCTCAATGATGCTCATCTACTGTCTGAATCTCCTCCTGATCTTCCGGCATGGGGGATTCTTTCGCGATGTCCTCCACCACCGTCAGTGTTCCATGAATCTTCCAGTGTGATTCACTTCTCTCTATTTTAACATCACTACCAAGGATTTGTATACCTTTTTCGGTGAGATTTTGCATATATTCGTTCAAATACCGGTCAGCAGAATCCGAAACTTCTGATTTTGTGAGGACTTTTTCGTAGGGAATATATTCCCTGGCAGCGAGGATCCCGCCGTAGACCGGAAGGTAAAAATTTTTCGAAAATCTGAGCTGGGATTCTTCCATGAAAAGTTCCCAGCTGCTTTCTTTTTTTAGGTCCGGCATCAGGAAACAGAATTCCGTATCCAGGAATTTAAAGAACACGCCCATGCGTTTCTTTCCTGTTCCCGCGCGGATCTCCTCCACAACCGGGATCTTCCATGTAACCGTTCTCGTTGTTTCTGCGTAGACTTCCGCATCCGCATGGACTAAGTTTGTCTTCACAAGTGTCTCGGAATCATCGTAGATCGGAAGCTTCCCCGAGACCAGGACATCCCCTGTTTTCACCTCGTCCCCGGCTTTCACCCTGACAATCCCGTTCCGGACGATGATCTTTGTCACGGTGCCATCTGATCCTGCTGTGAGCTCACAGGGCGCATCTGATCCGGTCTCCGCCTTCAGGATCCCGTCATTTTCCCGCACATGGACTGTAAGCCTTGTGCCGGTCAGTTCTGCGGATACCCAGCCGATCTCCGGGAACGCGTTCCGGATCTGTTTTTCCAGATCCCCACAGGAAATCTCTTTTTTTCTCATCCCACACTGCACCGGAATCGTGTCCATGAAATGCAGCAGCATCTCATCCGTAAAACGATGATTTCCATCAAAGGAAATGTCCCACACATAAAAAGATGAAAGATAGATCAGCAGAAAAAAGGCTGCCAGACCTCCGGCCCAGAGACTTCTGCGGCGGCCCAGGATCAGCCAGAATGGAAAACCGTGCTTTTCCGTGATCCGCAGACGGACATCTGTTTTCCGGGCGATCGGCTTCAGACGTTTAAAGTTTCTCGGTGATATCTCGAAGCAGACAGTTTTCCCCTGTTTCTTGTCCTCTTTTTCCAATTCTTTCTTTTCAACATGGTTATCATATCGATCATGCCGATTGCCGTCATATTCCGCAGCAGGGATCTCTTTTGTCTCGATTTTTTCGATCACGATCCCTCTCTGCGCCGCGATATTAAAAAAGCGCTCCATCCCTCTCCCATCGATCCGGACTTTCACGCTTCCCTCCCACAATTTTTCAAATCTATTCAAACCGGATCACCTCCAGGCGGCCGGATATTTTCATCTCATCTTTATCGTAATAGCAGATCTTTAACTTTTTCCCGGAGACAGAAAGAATATAGTGCCTGCATTGGATTCTGATCTCCGTATCCGTGTATACAAGAATGCTCCTGTAATTTTCAATATGTACCGCCCGTGTCCCGATGAGCGTCAAAAGCGTCTCCCCGCCCAATGCGTCCGCAAACACCCCGGCGGAGTCCGTCCGGGTAACATCATCGTTTTTCTGCCCTCTCATGTCTTACTCCGCCGAATTATGCCTTGCAAAATCTTATGCGCCATGTCTTTCTATTATTCTTTCCTGCCTTCTGTCAACCGGCATCCTTTCGCCATATACAGGAAATTCCTCAAAATTTTCTATTACAAAAGCCGCCCCTCTCCCCGGCACAAAACCGGAGAGCAGACGCGGCTTAAAAATTCACAATTTTTAATTTGTTTTCTTCTTTAACTGTCCGCGGATCGCACCAAACAGTGTGAACGCGATCAGGGCAAGAAAGAACCAGCAGATCGGGGTGTTGAAGAATACGACCGGGTTACCACTGGACTTTAACAGTGCAGTACGGAAATTCTTCTCAGCCATCGGCCCTAAGATCAGACCGAGGATCGCCGGGCTTGTCGGGATCTTTACTTTACCCATGAGCCAGCCGATCACGCCTGCAATCAACATCGTTCCCACATCGTAGAAGTTGCTTCTCATCGCGTAGCTTCCTACGACGCAGAGGATGAAAATGACCGGTGTAAGGATCGTCTTCGGAACGCTTAATACCTTTGTGAAAAGGCGGATGCAGGAGAATCCGAGGAGTACCATGATGGTGTTTGCCACAAACATTCCAAGGAAGATCGTGTAAACGAGGACCTTGTTTGTCTTAAAGAGCATCGGTCCCGGGGTAAGACCCTGGATCGTCAACGCACCGATCATGATGGCTGCTACGGCATCACCCGGAACACCGAGTGTCAGCATCGGGATCATGGCACCACCGGTTACACCGTTGTTACCACCCTCAGAAGCAGCTACTGCCTCCGGGCTTCCTTTACCGAACTGTTCCGGATGTTTGGACATGCCGCGGGCAGTGTTGTATCCAACGAAGGATCCGATATCGGCACCGGCACCAGGGATGATACCGATCATGGTTCCGATGAGGCCCGTAACCGGAGCAACACGAAGGATCGTCTTCACATCCTCCTTTGTCGGAAGAAGTCTTGTTACGCTCGCATCGATCTCATCCGTGCTGTAGATATCCTCAATGGTCTCGAAAGCCTGGCTCATCGCGAACAGACCGATCATAACCGGAATGTACTGGATACCGGAGAGAAGGTTTGCGTTGTCTGTGAAACGGATGTAGCTTGTTACGCTGTCGATACCGACAGTAGCTGTTAAGATTCCTAAGAATCCGCAGATCAAGCCCTTTGCCATATTCTCGCCGGAGATGTTGGCAATGATACAGAGTCCGAATACCGCGAGTAAGAAGAACTCAGCAGAGCTGAACTTTAATGCAAGCTTCGCAAGCTGCGGGCTGATGAGCCATAAGCAGAGAACGCTGACAACACCGCCCACATAACTGGAAAGTGTTGCGATACCGAGTGCACGTCCTGCCTCACCGCGCTTGGAGAACTGATATCCATCAATAGCGGTTGCAGCAGAGGCCGGTGTACCCGGTGTATGTAAAAGGATCGCGGAAATAGATCCGCCATAGATTGCTCCCACGTAAATTCCAAGTAACATGAGGATACCTGCTGTGGCATCCATACCGAATGTAAGCGGCAGAAGAAGGGCTACACCCATAGTTGCGGTAAGTCCCGGCAGTGCTCCGATACAGATTCCGGCTGCTACACCTGCGATCATGTAGAACAGTACCATGGGGCTGAACGCGCTCTGAAATACTTCTAAAAAGAAACTCATTCTGCTACCCCTTTCTTTAAATGCTGAACATACCGAAGTCGATCGGCACATTCAGGAAGTTCTTGAAAATAAAGTAAATTGCCAGGACCACGATCACGGAGATCAGTGCGTTTTTCCAGAAAGCGCCTTTATGAAACCACTGGCAGAACGCGAACAGCATGATCACTGACGGAATGATAAATCCAAGTGTAGATAATACCAGCATGTATACAAGCAGGATCGCCATGGAAATGTATACACGTTTTGTACCCGGTGTCCACATCGGAAGCTCCGGGAACTGGTCTTTCTTCATCATCAGGGTAACGACGATAAGGCCTACGGAGCAGATCAGAAGAAGGGCTGCGATGATCCCCGGCCAGAGTCCCGGACCCGGAACGCCTGTACCGTAAGCTTCTGCTCTCGGGTAGCCAAGACAGGTAACGATCACATAAACAGCTAAAGCTGCGCAGATCAGACCTGCGATAATATTTCCTTTTCTCATATTGAAACTCCATTCTAAAACAACTGTCTCGCAGAGGTCTCCCTGGGGAAAGCCCTCACAGACAAAACCGGGGAGTGGGTTTCCCACTCCCCGGTGAGCCGGTTTACATTACTGTACTTTCAGACCAAGATCTGTAACCAGAGCTGTGTATGTCTCAAGGTCAGATTTGATACGCTCCTCGAATGTAGCGCCGTCAAGAACGTCGATCACGTTGTTGGACTTGTTCATGAAGTCAACGAACGCGTCAGACTGTGCTGCCTGAGAGAAGATCTCATAGAGCTGGTCAACAACCTCATCCGGAGTATCCTTCGGAACACCAAGACCTCTCCATGTACCAAGAACTACATTGTAACCAGCTTCCTGGCATGTCGGAACGTCCGGAATGGAATCAAGACGTTTGTCGTTCATAACTGCAAGAACCTTTAAGTCGCCGGACTCAACGTAGTTAGCAACCTCAGCGTAGGAAACTGCTACTGCGTCGATGTGCTCACCAAGAAGGTCTGTGATCGCACCTGCTGCTCCATCGTAAGCAACGTGTTTGAACTGAGCGCCTGTCTCTTTTGCAAGACCTGCTGCTGCAAGGTGCCAGATCGCGCCGTTACCGGAGTTACCCATGGAAACCTCGTTCTCTTTTGCGTAGTTGATGAAGTCTTCGATCGTGTTGAAACGATCATCCTTCGCGTTTACTGTGATAGCTGCGCATGCGCTGTTTACCATCATGATCGGTTTAAACATGGAATATGTAAGACCAGCGTTTGTTCCCATAGCCTCAAGAGTTGCAAGCTCTACTGTGATCATGGTAACGGTTGTGCCATCAGCCTTAGCGTTTGCGCCAGCAAGCATACCGGTTGCTCCGCCGCCGCCGGAACGGTTCTCTACGGAGATGTTTTTGAAGGAACCCTTCGCTGCGTCTGCTAAAGCACGCATAACTGTATCGGTACCGCCGCCTGCATCGTAAGGAACGATACATGTAACTGTTTTATCCTTCCATGCGGATGTGTCAACGCCAGAAGCTGCTGCCTCTGTAGCTGCTCCCTCAGCTGCTGCAGTTGTCTCTGTTTTTGCTGCCTCTGTAGCTGCTGCAGTTGTCTCTGTTTTGCTGGAGCTGCTTCCGCAAGCTGTCAGGGAGAGAGCCATAGCTGCTGCCATTGCGAGCGATACTACTCTTTTTCTCATAAAACCTACTCCTTTTCTCTTTCCTAATACTTTCTTAACGATTTTTTAGGTTTCTTTATGAAATTTTCACACGACATATTGTAGACGTTTGTGAACAACTTGTCAATGGTTTTATGGAAAGTCTTCACAAAAGATACTTTTGATTTCCTATGGTTTTTCATAATTTTTGTAGGTTTTTACCAAAAAAGACACCCTGACCGTTGGAAATTAATTTAAAACCCGGTCAGGGTGCCCTGAATTTTTATGTATTTTTTCTTAACAGCTATTCCGCTTTTTTCTTTAACTGTCCGCGGATCGCGCCAAAGAGGGTGAATGCGATCAGGGCCAGAAAGAACCAGCAGATCGGGGTATTGAAGAATACACCCACATTCCCGCTGGACTTTAAGAGCGCGGTGCGGAAGTTCTTCTCAGCCATCGGGCCTAAGATCAGGCCGAGAATCGCCGGGCTTGTCGGGATCTTTACTTTACCCATGAGCCAGCCGATCACGCCTGCAATCAACATCGTTCCCACATCGTAGAAGTTGCTCCTCATCGCATAGCTTCCCACGACGCAGAGGATAAAGATGACCGGTGTGAGGATCGTCTTCGGAACGCTAAGTACCTTTGTGAAAAGGCGGATACAGGAGAATCCGAGGAGCACCATGATGGTGTTTGCCACGAACATTCCAAGAAAGATCGTGTAAACGAGAACCTTGTTGGTCTTAAAGAGCATCGGTCCCGGGGTAAGACCCTGGATCGTTAACGCGCCGATCATGATAGCTGCTACAGCATCACCCGGAACACCGAGTGTCAGCATCGGAATCATGGCACCACCGGTTACACCGTTGTTGCCGCCCTCAGAAGCAGCTACGGCCTCCGGGCTTCCTTTTCCGAACAGTTCCGGATGTTTGGACATGCCGCGGGCGGTGTTGTATCCAACGAAGGATCCGATATCGGCACCTGCACCGGGGATGATACCGATGATGGTTCCGATGAGACCGGTAACCGGAGCGACCCGGAACATGGTCTTCATATCTTCTTTTGTCGGGAGAAGTCTTGTCACCGTCGCATCGATCTCGTCGGTGCTGTAGATATCCTCGATGGTCTCGAAGGCCTGGCTCATCGCGAAGAGGCCGATCATGACCGGAATGTACTGGATACCGGAGAGAAGGTTCGCGTTGTCTGTAAAACGAATGTAGCTTGTTACGCTGTCGATACCAACGGTAGCTGTTAAGATTCCTAAGAATCCGCAGATCAGGCCCTTTGCCATGTTCTCACCGGAGATGTTGGCGATGATACAAAGGCCGAATACCGCAAGTAAAAAGAACTCAGCCGAGCTGAACTTTAACGCAAGCTTCGCGAGCTGCGGGCTGATGAGCCACAGGCAGAGACAGCTCACAACACCGCCGATATAGCTGGAAAGTGTGGCGATACCGAGCGCACGCCCCGCCTCACCGCGTTTGGAGAACTGATATCCGTCAATAGCTGTGGCCGCGGATGCCGGTGTACCGGGTGTATGAAGGAGGATCGCAGAGATAGATCCACCGTAGATCGCGCCGACATAAATCCCAAGCAACATTAAGATACCGGATGTAGCATCCATACCAAAGGTAAGCGGAAGAAGAAGTGCTACACCCATTGTTGCGGTCAGTCCCGGAAGTGCTCCGATGCAGATACCCGCCGCAACGCCCGCGAACATGTAGAATAAGACCATCGGGCTGAACGCTGACTGTACAACTTCAAGAAAGAAACTCATATCTCAGCCCTCCTATATGCTGAACATACCGAAATCGATCGGCACGTTCAGGAAATTTTTGAATACATAGTAGATCACAAGGATCACCGCGATGGAGATCACCGCATTTTTCCAGACGGCCCCTCTGTGGAACCACTGGCAGAACGCAAACAGCATGATCACAGACGGGATGATGAATCCAACCGTGGACAACACCAACATGTAAACCAGCAGGATCGCCATGGAAATGTACACACGCTTTGTTCCCGGTGTCCACATCGGAAGCTCCGGGAGATCTTCTTTTTTCATCATCAGGGTTCCGGCGATCAGACCGACCGAGCAGATGAGGAGAAGCGCCGCGATGATGCCCGGCCAGAGTCCCGGACCCGGAACACCTGTACCGTAAGCTTCCGCCCTCGGATAACTGAGACATGTCACGATGACATAGAGGGCAACTGCCGCGCAGACAATGCCCGCAATAATATTTCCTTTTCTCATAGCTGAGACCTCGATTCTTCATAATATCGTTTTCTGCCGGGCACCCGGAAATTGCTTCCTCCGGCATAGCCTTCAGATGGGAACCACGGCTGATACCGCGGTCCCCTTTTGATATTTACTGAATCTTTAATCCGAGATCAGTTACAAGAGTCTTGTAAGTGTCAAGGTCAGCAATGATTCTGTCCTCAAAACTCGGTCCATCCATGATATCGATCACATTGTTGGACTTGTTCATGAAATCAACGAACGCGTCTGACTGTGCCGCGTCAGAGAAGATCTGATAGAGCTGCTCTACCACTTCATCCGGTGTGCCTGCCGGAACGCCGAGACCTCTCCAGGTACCGAGAACTACATTGTAACCGGCTTCTTTACATGTCGGAACATCCGGGATCGTGTCGAGACGCTTATCATTCATAACTGCAAGGACCTTTAAATCGCCGGATTCAACATAGTTTGCAACCTCTGCGTAGGAAACCGCTACCGCATCGATATGCTCACCGAGAAGGTCTGTGATCGCACCTGCTGCTCCGTCGTAAGCGACATGTTTGAACTTCGCCCCTGTCTCTTTTGCAAGGCCAGCTGCCGCAAGATGCCAGATCGCGCCGTTACCGGAATTGCCCATGGAGACCTCGTTCTCCTTCGCGTAGTTGATGAAATCCTCGATGGTGTTGAAACGGTCGTCCTTCGCGTTTACCGTGATGGCAGAGCATGCGCTGTTTACCATCATGATCGGCTTAAACATGGAATATGTAAGTCCTGCGTTTGTCCCCATAGCCTCAAGTGTCGCGAGCTCTACCGTGATCATGGTAACGGTAGTTCCGTCTGCCGTGGCATTGGCACCCGCGAGCATGCCTGTCGCTCCGCCGCCGCCGGAACGGTTTTCAACGGAAATATTCTTGAAGGAACCCTTTGCGGCGTCTGCTAAGGCACGCATAACTGTATCGGTACCGCCGCCTGCATCGTAAGGAACGATACATGTAACCGTCTTATTCTTCCAGTCGGATACATCCACGCCGGAACCGTCAGCCTTTTTGCTCTCTGTATTTGCATTTTCAGCAGCTTTCGTCTCCTCGACAGCTGCCGTTGTCTCTGTTGTGGTAGAATTACCGCTGCATGCGGTGAGGGATGCCGCCATTGCTGCGGCGAGGGCCAGGCTTAATACTCGTTTTTTCATAACAAGTCTCTCCTTTTTAGATATTTTCTTCTGAATCTCTTCCCATTTTTTTTCAGAAAGTTTAGAGATTCTTTATACATATCTATTTTAGGAAAACCAGCCCTTGCCGTCAAGCTGTCAGGCGCTTAGAACGTGTTAAGTTGTGTGATAGATCAATAAAATTGATGTGAATTCTGCCTGAGTTTTCGTAATTTTACTTATTTTTTTCTGTCAGAGATACAATATGCAGGGCTCCTTTGGCAGATGTAGGAACGGAGTCCTTCGGGACGAATTCCGTCACATGCCTGAAGAAATTCTCCTTAGCGAAGAGGTCCATGAGAGCTTCTCTCAGGGGATTCTTCCCGTAGATCACAACCGTTGTATCAGCATCGCATTTTAACGCGCTGCTGTTCTTTACGGCCTCCATATCGTTCTGTAAGACAGCGCCGAGAACATAGCTTGCGATCTTCGTCTTATCCGGCTCCGCGAAGGTATTTAAGATCCTTGCAGAGAAACATGCGCGGCCGATTCCCGTCTTCCTGGCAGTCTCGTATCCCGCGAGAACATACTCTTTCGCATAAGTCTCCTCAGAAGCGAAGGAATGTCCAACCGCATCCGCGATCAAGGTATCGTTTGTGATAACGGAGAGGAGCTCTCCCGTGATCGTTGTGAGGCAGCCAGTGATCTTTCCGTCGCGGTCCACGGAGACAAACTTCGTGTGGGAACCAGGAAGAACGAGAAGATACGGTTGTCCCTTTGGAAGGCTCTCGATCACAGCAACGGTCTCAACCTCCTCGCCGCGCATCATATCCATCGACTCGAAGGTCGTAAGATCCAACTTTCCGTCGCGGTTTTTCACTCCCGGGATAAAGAGGATCGGGAGCGGGCATACATCCTCGATAAGAACACTCTTTGCCGCCTTCGCAAGGTCCTCTGCAGATGCCGGGGCAACCACGTGAGGGATCTCTGTGAGTCCCACGTTGGAGGTGATCATTCCGGACGCAGCGACCTGCTTTACATCGTCATATGTAATATCAGCCTGCTTTAAGACATCCTCAAGACAGCCCTTGATTGCTGCCTTTAAGCGGTTATTATTACCGTCGATAGCGGTGATGCGGACACCGATCTCGGATTTTGCGGATGCCACTGCCTCATATTTCTCATTAAACAGGTACACACGGGTATTCGTTGTTCCTGTGTCGATCGTGATCGTATAGTTTTTCATTTTATGACTGCTCTCCTGTTGTTTTAGTTCTCTGCTGCTTTTACATAAACCTCAGCCAAGGCCTTCAACTCATCGTATCTGCCCTCTTCGATCATCTTCTTGTTTGTAAGGCTGGAACCGATTCCAAGACCGATAAAGCCAGCTTTTAAGAAGTCTGGAAGGTTCTTGTCATCCACACCGCCAACTGCGATCATCGGAACGTTGTTGATTGGTGCCATGACAGCCTTACAGTAAGAAAGACCAAGGTTTCCTGCCGGAAAAAGTTTTACAACAGATGCGCCGCAACGGTAAGCGTCAGCGATTTCAGACGGAGTCATAGCGCCCGGAATTGACTCAAGACCGCATGCTACAGTCTCTTTAATTACAGTCTCGTCCACATTCGGAGCAAGTGCGAAGGATGCGCCTGCCTCTTTCGCCGCACGAACTTCCTCCACAGACATCACGGTTCCGGCTCCGATCACCATCTTGTCCCCCAGCGCCTCGCGGACTGCGCGGATAGCGTTCGGTGTATCAATGAGCTTTGTCTCGGATTTCTGGTTAAAAGTGATCTCTAAAAGGCGGATTCCGCCATCATATAATGCCTTTGCAACATCAACGATCTTCTCGGACGGCACACCTCTTAAAATTGCGATGATCTTGTGTTCTTTGATCAGACTTTCAATTTTCTTCTCCATGATTTTTCTTCCTCCGAATTGTATAGTTTGCTTGTAACTGCGCAGCAGGTCTGCACGCCTGCTGCGCTGACCGCAAGAAAACAATCATTATATTTTATATTTATTTTCTAATAGTATAATACTCATACCTGCATCCGGCAACTGAATTTTTATCCACTGCGAGTATCCATATCAGGCAAAAGAAAAAGGAGCCGTCCCCAAAGGAACAGCCCCTGTACGCTTATTAGTTGTACTTGCGCTTTCTTGCCGCTTCAGACTTCTTTTTACGTCTTACGCTCGGCTTCTCATAATGCTCTCTTTTACGAATCTCCTGCTGAATACCTGCCTTTGCGCAGTTTCTTTTGAATCTGCGTAAAGCGCTGTCCAGGCTTTCGTTATCTTTAACGATTACGTTTGACATAGCTCACACCTAACCTCCCTCCAGTTGTGTAATTGTGCATAATACAACTGTTTGGGT
Organism: Clostridium sp. MCC328; assembly: GCF_018785465.1. Taxonomy (NCBI): domain Bacteria; kingdom Bacillati; phylum Bacillota; class Clostridia; order Eubacteriales; family Clostridiaceae; genus Clostridium; species Clostridium sp. MCC328. The sequence goes on along the minus strand of NZ_WQPW01000008.1, from coordinate 53,883 downwards.
ATTTTTTAGCACTGGTATGATTATATCATAAATTACACATTCGTCAACCTATTTTTACTAGAAAAATGCATTTTTTTCAAATTTATTTTTGATGCCGGGCAACCTTGCACAACCCGGCATCAAAAAGGCTTGAAACAGCCTTAATTCTTAACTTATTTTACCTGCTCAGAAACGACTTCCGCAACCTTTACGAGTGCGTCCGCAACGCCTTCCGGATTCTTACCGCCGGCCTGCGCCATGTTCGGACGTCCGCCGCCGCCGCCACCTACAAGACCTGCGATGGCCTTGATGAGGTTACCTGCGTGAGCGCCCTTCTTCTGGGCTTCGTCTGTCACAGCAGCCATAAGATTTACCTTGCCGTCAAGAACGGATGCGATCACAACAACGCCTTCTCCGATCTTCTCCTTTAACTGGTCGCCTAAGTTTCTTAAGCCGTTCATGTCAACGCCGTCTGCGCGGACTGCGAGGACTTTCACGCCCTTCACTTCCTGAACCTGATCCATTACATCGCCCATTGCCTCTTTGGCAAGCTTGCTCTTTAACTTCTCGTTCTCGGAGTGGAGTGTCTTGATCTCCTCCATCATGGACTCGATCTTTGTCTTTAAATCAGCCGGAGTGGACTTTGCTGCAGCTGCTACCGCATGAAGCTCCTGCTCTACATTCTCATAGTGATGGATCAGACCATCAGAGGTGAGTGCCTCGATACGTCTTACACCTGCTGCTACACCAGCCTCGGAAAGGATCTTGAAGCAGCTGATCTCGGAGGTATTCTTAACGTGGGTACCGCCGCAGAGCTCTGTGGAGAAGTCTCCCATTCTTACGACACGGACCTTATCGCCGTATTTCTCTCCGAAGAGCGCCATCGCGCCTGTCTTCTTTGCGTCCTCCAGACTCATAACATCTGTAACAACCGGAAGTGCCGCGCGGATCTCTTTATTTACAATATTCTCAACTTCCTTGATCTCATCCTGGCTCATTGCAGAGAAGTGAGTGAAGTCGAAACGAAGTCTGTCTCTTGTTACAAGGGAACCAGCCTGCTCAACGTGTGTGCCGAGCACGGTTCTTAATGCCTTGTGGAGAAGGTGGGTCGCACTGTGGTTTCTTCCAATCAGGGAACGGTTCTCCTCATTTACCTTAAGAGTTACTGTCTCACCTGTCTGGAACATACCGCTTACCATATGTCCGATATGACCGATCTTTCCGCCCTGAAGGTGGATCGTATCTTCTACCTCGAACTTGCCGTTCGCACTCTCGATCACGCCGCGGTCGCCGACCTGACCGCCCATGGTTCCGTAGAATGGAGTCTCAGAGGTGATAACGCATGCTTTCTCACCGTCTGTCACCGCATCTGCGATCTCATCCTCGCCTTCTTCATCAGCGGCAAGTCTTACGAGGGCTGTCACCTTGGACTCATCCTCAAGCTTGTCATATCCTGTGAAAGCGGATGTTAAGGATGCGTCGAGTTTCTGGTAGATATCGTCGCGTCCCATGTAGTTTGTGGTCTTTCTGGCACTTCTTGCAGTCTCTCTCTGAACCTGCATTGCCTTGTGGAAACCTTCTTCATCGACAGTGAGTCCCTTATCGTCGAGGATCTCCTTTGTTAAGTCGATCGGGAATCCGTAAGTATCGTAAAGCTTGAACGCATCCTCACCGGCAAGGACCTTTGTTCCCTTTGCTTCCATATCTTTTTCAAGATCAGCAAGGATCTCAAGGCCTTTGTCGATGGTGTTGGCAAAACGCTCTTCCTCCTGGTCGATCACGCGGAGGATCATATCTTTCTTCTCCTCTAACTCCGGATAACCGTCCTTGGAGAGATCAATAACGACCTGTGCAAGCTTTGTCATGAAGTTTCCCTCGATGCCGAGGATACGTCCGTGACGTGCTGCTCTTCTTAAAAGTCTGCGGAATACATAACCTCTGCCCTCGTTGGACGGCATGATTCCGTCAGATGCCATAAATGTGCAGCTCTTTACGTGGTCAGCGATAATACGGAGAGAAACGTCCTTCTTGTCGTCCTCCTCGTATCTGCAGTGTGCAAGAGCGCCTACCTCGTCCATCAGGGCACGGTTTGTATCTACATCGAAAAGGGATGCCACATCCTGGCAGACAACAGCCAGTCTCTCGAGTCCCATACCTGTATCGATGTTCTTCTGGATCAGATCGGTGTAATTTCCGTGTCCGTCATTGTTGAACTGGGAGAATACGACATTCCATACTTCCATGAAACGGTCTCCCTCGCCGCCCATAACGTCCTCCGGGCCTGTACCATACTTCTCTCCGCGGTCATAGTAGATCTCAGAGCACGGGCCGCACGGACCTGCGCCATGCTCCCAGAAGTTGTCTTCTTTTCCGAAACGATAGATTCTCTCTTTCGGGATACCGATCTCCTCGTTCCAGATGCGGAAAGCCTCATCATCGTCAAGGTAAACAGACGGATAGAGACGGTCTGCCGGGATTCCTACGCATTCGGTCAGGAACTCCCATGCCCAGTGGATCGCTTCTGTCTTGAAGTAATCGCCGAAGGAGAAGTTTCCCAACATTTCGAAGAATGTGCCGTGGCGGGCTGTCTTACCGATATTTTCGATATCGCCGGTACGGATACATTTCTGGCATGTGGTGACTCTGCGTCTCGGCGGGATCTCCTGGCCTGTGAAGTACGGCTTTAACGGTGCCATACCAGAGTTGATCAAAAGTAAGCTGTTATCGTTGTGCGGAACGAGGGAGAAACTCTTCATCGCAAGATGTTCCTTGCTCTCGAAGAATTCAAGGAACATTCTCCTCAGTTCGTTTACACCATATTTCTGCATGGTACTGCCTCCTGGTTACTGTTGTGTACTTTTTTTATCTCTGAATTTCTTACCCAGAACGATACCCGCCAGGGCAACTGCGGCCAGAATCACAGCCTCTAAAGCTGTTGAAATACATGATGCGAAAAATGCGGACATAAAAACGCCTCCTTCTCCGGCTGTCTAAAATTCAGACGCCTGTGTTTAAAATGACACATTTGTACAGTTTCTATAATATTATTTTTCTGGATCTGCCCGTAAAGCCGGTGCGCCGGTCTTCTGCGCAGATTCTCATAACTTATACTATAATCGTTTCTCGTTCTGTTGGCAAGATGTTTTTTCTGTTCCGTGGCATTCTGGTGGACCTTTTCTGCCGTCAAACGGCTTTTCTGTCACTTCTTCATAAGTGAAACCGGCGCATCTGAATTTTTTAGTGATTCAAATGCGCCGATGTGTCGTCTTTTATTTTTTCTCAGGCTCCAGGTAATCCCCATAATTTTCCAGCAGTTCATAGCATCGGTCCATCGTCACGCTCGCTGATGTGCGGACATACTCGATGCTCTGGGATGGTGTGCTGTTTGACTTCGCACTGGCTTTATCCGCCGCCAGGTCGCGCTTTCGAATCCACTCCACTTCTTCCCGGCGGAGCGCTTCCGCTGCACTCTCGTCCATCTCTTTATGGATGCTTGAATAGATCAGGTTCAGCTCGCGGTCCCAGAGATTTCTCACATATTCCGCCGTCGCATACCGGGAGGTCTGACTCATCGTCTGGTCATCCTGGTACTTTTCCGCCTCAATTCTAACCGCCTCAAGGCGCTCCTCCAGATCAGAACGTGTGTATTCGATCACAAGTTTTGCTTCCCCTGCATTTTCCGATGCTGTGCTGTCCGGTTCCAGCGGGGACTTGACCGTCTCTTCCACCGGTATCCCTGCTGCCTCGTCTGTGCCTCCGCTCACCGCCAGCTGATCATTATCCGCCAGTGACAGGTCGCTGACCTCCGCATCGGGAGCTTCTGCCGCTGCGTTTTCTTTCGTCGCAGATTCTTTCATCCTTGTTTCAGTATCAGAAGCTTCTCCCCCATCTTCCGGTCCCCGGCTGGCTTTTGCATCCGCGTGGTACAGGGCGATCCCGTTATCGGCAGGGCCGCACGCCGGAGCTGGCGCATTCTGGGCTGCCGGGGTATTTTCTGCCACCTTCATCCGATTCTCTGTCATATAGGGATTCCCGGAATTTCCCGCATCCGGCTGCATGGCATCCGCCTCAAAACCGACGACAGCCGCGGTATTCACCCCATGGGAAGAAACAAATTTTTCCATTTCCCATGTGGCGGATACCCCGGCCATCAGGATTCCAATAATTATCAACCATATTCTGCGTCTGCTCATATGTGCCCTCTCGATTTTTCAGGTAACTTCTGTTCTACTAAAAAGATACCATATCGTGAGATCTTTGTGAACAAAAAACGCAAATTAGTAATACATTGTAAGACTTTTGTAAAAAACAGCGCAACTGCCTTTTTAGTTACTAAGCCCCGTATCCACCAACAGATCCCCACCATCCGCAGCGCTGGTGGCCAGGCGGTCACAGCGCTCGTTTCCGGGATGGCCGTCATGGCCCTTGACCCAGTGGAACGTCACTTTATGCGGGTTCATCGCGACGAGCAGCCGTTTCCAGAGGTCCGAATTTTTTACCGGTCCCGTCTTAGGGCGGACCCAGTTATGCTTAACCCAGCCGTCGATCCATTTCTGGTTGAAAGCGTCCACGAGATATTTCGAATCGGAATAAAGGTCTACCTCACAGGACCGGTTTAACGCTTCAAGTCCCACGATCGCTGCCATAAGTTCCATCCGGTTATTGGTTGTCCGCACATATCCCGCGGACAATTCCTTTTCGTGGAGAGTCCCATTTTTATCAATAAACTGGAGCACCGCTCCGTATCCGCCCGGCCCGTCTGGATTTCCGCGGGCCGCTCCGTCCGTATAAAGTGTTACTTTCATGTCTATTTTGTAATTCCTCTCAGATGTCTTATTTTATATGATTCCGGAATTCAGACGGCTCAAGCCGCAGTTACAGATCCCACTTCTCGCAGAGCGCGTTGACCTCTGCCGTAAATTTCTTGATATCCTTGTTCGCGCATTCGCGGTTCTTCTGGATGATCCGCATCAGGCGCTCGCCTGCAGCCACAAGAAGAGCAAAGATGGACTTATTCTCCTTCTGTCTCGCTGTCTCCTTCTGGATTGGAATACCGACGGTCTGTTTGAGCCACGCACCCGCGGCAAGGTCAAACTCTGATCCCGAGAACGGTGCGTCCGCCACAAGATCGTAGTCCGAGCGCAGGAGGTTCGCGAACTTCGTGCATACGAGATCGTCTCCGTGTACCATAAACACACGGTTCGGTTTCTTCTTAAAGGCGTTGATCCAGGTGAGAAGTCCTTCCCTGTCCGCATGACCGGAAAGTCCGTCCAGGCACACGATCTCCGCTTCTACATCGATGGTCTCACCGAATAGTTTTACGACTTCCGCCCCCTCAATGAGGCTCCTTCCCAGAGTTCCGACAGCCTGGTATCCGGCGAACACAATCGTACACTCCTGTCTCCAGAGATTATGTTTTAAGTGGTGGCGGATTCGTCCGGCATCACACATACCCGCCGCGGAGATAATGACCTTCGGCTCGGAGTCGAAGTTGATCGCCTTGGAATCGTCGCTGCTGACGGAAAGATTTAATCCCGGGAATGCGATCGGGTTGATTCCCCTGTTCACAAGATCCATCGCCTCCTCGTCAAAGCACTCGGAAATGTTCTTATTGAACACATGGGTCGCCTCGACGGCCAGCGGGCTGTCCACATAGACCGGGAATCCGTCATGTCCGGTGACAAGGCCCTCTTCCTTGATCTTACGGATAAAGTAGAGGATCTCCTGGGTCCTGCCCACTGCAAAGGCCGGGATCACAACGTTTCCGTGACGGTCCAGGGTTCTCTGGATGATCTTCGCGAACTCCTCGATATGCTCGTGGGTCCGGTCGTGGGAACGGTCACCGTAGGTACACTCCATTACCACATAGTCGGCCTCATCCGTGTACTGCGGATCCTTGATCAGAGGTTTGTTCTTGTTTCCGATATCACCAGAGAAAACAATCTTCTTCTGTGCGCCGTCCTCATCGATCCAGACTTCAATGGACGCGGATCCAAGCAGGTGACCCACATCCGTAAACCGTACTTTCAATCCGTCGCAGATCGTCAGGATATCACCATAATGGCATGGCACGAAATGCTTTAAAACGCCTTCCGCGTCGTTTACCGTGTAGAGCGCCTGGACCTCCGGGTTTCCGGCACGTCTTGCCTTTCTGTTCTTCCACTCAGCCTCCATTTCCTGAATGTGGGCACTGTCTTTCAACATAATGTTGCAGAGATCGCAGGTGGCCTGTGTGGCGAATATCTGCCCCTTAAAGCCCTTCGCATAGATCAGTGGAAGCAGGCCTGTGTGATCGATGTGGGCGTGGGTGATAAAGATGTAGTCCACATCGGAGAACGGGATCGGAAGCTCCGCGTTCTCATAGACGTTTCCGCCCTGTTCCATACCGTAATCAACAAGAATGTTCTTTCCCGCCGCATTCAGATAATGACAGCTTCCAGTCACTTCATGATCTGCACCGATAAATGTCAGTTTCATGGAACTCCTCCTTTCGCGGCGAAATCTGGAAACTCATGCAAACATCCTATTCCTGTGGTCGATATACAGAAATATCCATTTTTCCCAACCGTGCAGTGTCCGCAACCCTTTTCACGTTCACCGCGGATTTTATCCTTCAGGTTTCTGCCGCAAATACTGTAATTTCAGCATCGTTTTGCAAAATTCGATGAAAATCTTCATGTTTGCAAATCAGCTGTATTATTTGCATCTATTATAGCAAATTTCAGATAATTATGCAAATCATTCCGCCATTACTGTCATTAATAATTTTCTGCAGCGTATCCTGAAGTTTCATCTGACAGTCCTCCGTCATCTGGGCGATCTTCGCCTGCATGCCGTCCTCAACAATCTGTTCCACGGACTTTCCGAAGATATTCGTATCCCAGACACCTTCCTCCGTCGCTTCCCCGTCCTTTATGTACGCGATCAAGTCCTTCGCCTGCTGCTCGTTCCCAACGATCGGCGCGATCTCCGTCTCGATCCTGGCCTTTATGAGATTGATGGAGGGTGCCTGGGCATGGATCTTCACACCGTACTTGCTGCCATGACGGATCAGCTCCGGCTCATCTAAGGAGATCTCCGTCTTATCCGGCAGGACGATTCCGTAGCCCTTCTGGCGCACCTCCACCAGGGCGTTTCTCACCTTCTCATACTCTTCCTTCATCCCGGCAGATTCCTTTAAGATTTTAAACAGGCTGTACTCATCCCGCACCGGCAGGCCGGAAATATCGCTTAAGACCTCAAAGTATGCCGCCTCATCCACCAAGACCCGGATTGTCACCCGGCCGCTCGCAAGATCCAGCTCATCCGCGATCAGTTTTTTCACTGCCTGATCTGTTTCCGGCACAGCCTCCTTCGGCACGTCCTTCATCTGGACGGATGTCTTCAGGAGTTTTCCCGCCTCCATGATCAAACCTGCCTTTAACGCATGATCATCCGGCAGGATCTCCACCCATTTCGGGATCTCAAAGTCGAGCTCTGTCACCGGGAACTCCAGGAGCACGGTGCCCAATATCTCCTCGATGTCTTCTCGCTTTAGCTGTTCACAGTTTGCCGCCCGTACCGGGACCCCGTACTGGTTTTCCATCTTTAACGCCAGGGCTTTCGTCTCCGCCGCATAGGGTCTTGTAGAGTTTAACAGGATCAGGAACGGTTTTCCGATCTCCTTCAACTCCGAGATCGTCTGCTCCTCCGCCTCCTTAAAATCATCCCTGGAGAGTTCCCCGAAGCTGCCATCGCAGGCCACAACGATCCCGATGGTGGAATGGTCCCGGATCACCTTTCTCGTCCCAATTTCCGCCGCCTGGGTGAACGGGATCTCATAATCGTACCAGGGCGTCTTCACGAGACGTTCCTCCCCGTTTTCCGTATGTCCCGCAGCACCTTCCACCATAAAACCCACACAGTCGATGAGCCGCACCTTCGCCCGGATCCCCTCCGCAAGCTCCAGCTCCGCCGCCTCCTTCGGGATAAACTTCGGCTCCGTGGTCATGATCGTCTTCCCCGCAGCACTCTGGGGAAGCTCATCCCTGGTCTGGGCCTTTTTCTGTCCGTCCGGGAGGTTCGGGAGCACGAGAAGCTCCATAAACCGTTTGATAAATGTGGATTTTCCGGTGCGCACAGGTCCCACAACGCCCACATAGATCTCTCCGCCCGTCCTCGCCTCGATATCCTTGTATACATGGAAATGATCCATAAAAATACCCCCTCACATATACTGTTGCAGTGTATGCACGAGGGGGACATTTTATGCCGACAGAGCCTTTTCTTACGCCGCAGTACGGCAAAGTGCAGGCCGCTGCAAGATTATGTTCTGGTTTCTATTCCCACGGAAGATCGCTGTGCTCGATGCGCTTGTCGCGGAGCATCAGGTCGGCCACCGCCTCTTTTGCAGGTTTTCCTTCAAACAGAACCTGGTTTACCTCTTCAACGATCGGCATGGAAACATTGTATTTCTTTGCGAGGGCTCTCGCAGCCTTCGCGGAATAAACGCCTTCTACCACCATCTGGACTTCCTTCATTGCCTCTTCCATCGTGTATCCTTTTCCGATGAGGATACCGGCACGGCGGTTTCTGCTGTGCATGCTGGCACATGTCACGATCAGGTCACCGATTCCGGAAAGTCCGGTATAGGTCTGGTATTTTCCACCCATGGCGATGCCAAGTCTCGCGATCTCCGCCATACCGCGGGTGATGAGGGCTGCTTTCGCGTTGTCCCCGTAACCCAGGCCATCAGCGATTCCCGCTGCCAGGGCAACAACGTTCTTTAACGCGGCGCCTGTCTCGATCCCCAGGACATCCGGGCTCGTGTATACGCGGAACACCGGGCTGATAAATGTGGACTGGACGTACTCTGCAACGTTCTTCTTGCGGGATCCCGCAACGCAGAGCGTCGGAAGTCCGCGGCTTACCTCCTCCGCGTGGCTCGGTCCGGAAAGAACAGCTGTCTCCGCCATCGGAAGTTCTTCCTTTATGATCTGGGTCATTGTATCGAGAGTATTCTCCTCGATTCCCTTTGCCACATCCACAATGAGCTGTCCCTCTTTACAGAACGGCTTCATCTTCTGCGCCGTGCTGCGGACAAATACGGACGGAACCGCCATCACGAGAAGGTTCTTATCCTTCATCGCTTCCTCAAGGTCAGCGGTATAGATGATTCCCTCCGGCAACGTCACTCCCGGAAGATTCTTGTGAGTCCTGGTCTTTGCCATCTCCTCGATCTCCGCCGGGATCGCGGACCACAGTGTGACCTCATGTCCATTGTTTCTTAACAGCACCGCAATCGCGGTTCCCCATGTACCGGAACCGATAATACCAATTTTTTCCATGTTCAGGAACTCCTTTTCTCTTTAATCTCACTGCCCTGTACCGACTGATATTTTCGTGCTTAAGCGCTTATTCAGTTTTTCTTTCCGCCCCAGAGCTTGTTCTCTGTGCCGGATAAAAGTCTTTTTATGTTCGTCTTGTGTCTCCAGATCGCCATCGCCATCAGGACGAAGGCAACGGCATAAAACTCCATGAGATGATCCGCAGAGACGGTAAATGTTCCATGCGCCCCGTAGACCAGTATCTGGATAAAGAATGAGATCACCACCAGAAGAGAACCAAGGGAGACATATCTTGTAATGATGACAGCTCCAAGGAACAGTGCTGCACAGACAAGTGTCACGCGCCAGTCCATGGACACGAGAATGCCTGCCATGGAAGCGATTCCCTTTCCGCCCTTGAAGTTTAAGTAACACGGAAAGTTATGACCGAGGACAACGCCGAGACCTGCGTAGAGCACATAGAGGTCTGTGTCCGGGCTTCCCTTAAAGATGATCCGCGCCGCAAGACAGGCGAACACCGTCTTTAAAAAATCTCCCGCGAACACGATGAGCCCCGCTTTTTTTCCCATGACCCGGAGCGCATTTGTCGTTCCGGAGTTTCCGCTTCCGTAGTTTCTGATATCGATATGGTTCATCTTACCGTAAAGATATCCTGTCTGGAATAATCCAAACACATAACCCATAACAAGACAAATCACTCTGCCCATTGCTTAATCCTTCTCCTTCCTCTCGCGGATGATGAATTTTAAGGATGTTCCGCGGAAGCCGAAGGCCTCACGGATCTTGTTCTCTAAGTATCTCGTGTAGGAGAAATGCATTAACTCCTTATCGTTTACGAAGATAACAAAGGTCGGCGGTTTTACCGCAACCTGGGTCACATAGTAGATCTTTAAGCGTTTGCCCTTGTCGGACGGCGGCTGCTGCATAGCGACAGCTTCTGTCACGATCTCGTTCAATACACCGGTAGCCACGCGGAGCGTCTGGTTCTCGCGGACCATATCGATGAGCTCGAAGAGCTTTTCCATTCTCTGTCCGGTCAGGGCGGACACGAAGATATACTCCGCATACGGCATGTAGGACAGGGTCTCTTTTAATTTTCTTGTGTACTCATAGATCGTCTTGTCGTTCTTCTCGATGGCATCCCACTTGTTGACAACGACGATCACGCCTTTTCCGCGGTCATGGGCGATACCGGCGATCTTTGCGTCCTGCTCAGTGATTCCCTCAACGGCATCGATGACCATGAGGACCACATCAGCGCGCTCCACCGCTGTCACAGTACGGATAATACTGTAGCGCTCGATATCCTCTTTGATCTTGCTCTTTCTTCTTAATCCCGCGGTATCGATAAAGATATATTCAGTGCCGTTTCGCACGATCTCTGTATCGACAGCGTCTCTTGTGGTTCCGGCGATGTTGGATACGATCACACGGTTTTCACCGAGAAGCTTATTGATAATAGAGGATTTTCCGACGTTCGGTTTTCCCACGATGGCGATTCTCGGACGGTCATCCTCGCTGTCGTCATACTGGTCCTCACGGAAATACTTGACTACCTCATCGAGAAGCTCGCCAAGGCCAAGTCTTGAAGCCGCGGATACCGGGACCGGGTCTCCGATTCCCAGGTTATAGAATTCGTATACATCGTTTCCGAACTTCGCCATGCTGTCCACCTTATTGACCGCAAGAACGACCGGTTTCTTAGACTTTCTTAACATGTCCGCAACCTTGGAGTCCGCGTCGACGAGACCCTGGCGCACATCCACGATAAAGATGATGACGTCCGCGGTATCGATGGCGATCTGAGCCTGCTCACGCATCTGCGCAAGAATGATATCCTTGGAATCCGGCTCGATTCCGCCTGTATCAATTAAGGTAAAGTTGTTGTTTAACCAGGTGCAGTCCGCATAGATACGGTCTCTTGTCACACCCGGAGTGTCTTTTACGATCGAGATCGTGCTGCCGGCAAGGACGTTGAAGAGTGTGGATTTTCCCACGTTCGGTCTGCCGACGATCGCCACTACTGGTTTACTCATATATTTTCCTCATTTCTATACTTCGCCGTCCCAATCAGGGATAACTTCCCCGTCCTCTGTGAGACCGGCATCTTTCATTGTAAGCTCATATGCCCCGTGTTCCGCAGTCTGTTCTCTCGCCGCCTCCGGGTCAAGGATCGCGTCCACAAGGTCATATCCGCTTGATTTTACTATATTTATCGGAATCTGTAAAGCATCTTCCGCCTGGGTCTTTGTGATATCATCCAGGAAAACCTCCTCGCCGCTCTTAAACATAACGGCCGGAAGGATCAGCCTGTCGCCTAAAGGCTTATCCTTTAACTGGGCGATCAGATCCTGTCCTGTGATCAGTCCCGCCACCGTGATCTTTTCGCCGAAGAAATCATTCCGGATCGGGTAGATATGGACCTTTCGTCCCGGATAGACTTTCATGATCTCCTTTACAAGCGTGTCCAGATACGGATACGGCAGACGTCCTGTGGCGATAGAGAGTTCTTCCTCTTTTCCGTCGTCCGTCTTCTCATCCAGGGCATCCATGACTTCCTCATGCAGCAGCCGCAGCATACCGACGCCGTTCTCCAGCTGGATATATCCGTCGTATCTTCCTTCCTCCGGCATCTCGCGCTCCGCCAGGATATACCACTCATCACTTGCATGGATAAAGTGGATCCCGTGGCGCTCGTAGTTGATCTTCTGCCATTTTTCGATGAGGTCTATCACCTCGCAGGCATCTTCCTTTGTAAACGGTTCCAGCGGGTAAAGACCCTCACGATACTTCGAGAGACCAACCGGAACCACCGACACGCTCTGCATCACCGGCGCGTACTTTGAGAGCTGTTCGATGGTGTACGCCAACTCATTTCCATCATTGACGCCCCGGCAGAGAACGATCTGTCCGTTCATCTCCGTCCCTGCCTCGTAAAGACGGTCGATCTTCTTTAACGCCTCCCCCGCAAACCGGTTGTGGAGCATCTTACAGCGCAGCTCCGGGTTCATAGTCTGCACGGAGATATTGATCGGGGCCAGGTGGAAGCGGATGATCCGCTCGATATCCTTATCCTTCATATTTGTCAGGGTGATGTAGTTTCCCTGAAGGAACGAAAGTCTGGAGTCGTCGTCCTTAAAGTAGAGCGTCTCACGCATTCCCGGCGGCATCTGGTCGATAAAGCAGAAGATGCACTTATTGGAGCAGGACTTATAGTCACTCATAAGTCCGTTTTCAAAGGTAAGTCCCAGATCCTCACCGCCGCTCTCGATCTCAAGTTCCCACTCTTCTCCGTTTGCCTTCCGCACGACCATCACGAAACTCTCGGCATCCGTCATATAGTCGTAGTCAAAGATATCTTCCAGCTCTTCCCCGTCTATGGTAAGCAGCACATCTCCCGGTTCCAGTTCCAGCTCTTCCGCGATGGATCCGGGGGTAACTGCCATAATTTTATGTCCCTGATATTTCACTTCGTTTATCCTTCCTGCATGGTTCTAAACTTAATCATACCAATCTTCCTCCGATTTGTAAAGGAACGATATTCTTTTTCCTTCGAATTTTCATGGGAAACTATTGACGAAAAATGTCTGAAAATGGTATACTCGGCGTGGAATGCCTGCAGGTTCCCGCATAAATAAGGAGATCCAGGCAAAAATATGATCTGACAGTCCGACCGCAGAGGCCGGACCGCAACACAAAAAATCGGAGGATTATCTGACATGTCTAATCAGTACGTTTTCAACGACCGTCTGCCGCTTGCACCGCTTAAGATCGCTGCTCTTGAGAGCTGCCGTGATCTTGCGCAGAAAGTCAATGACCACATCGTAAACTTCCGCCGCAACGATGCGGAAGAATTACTTCGCCGCCAGGGAAATTTACAGTACCGTGGCTACGATGTTGACTCCTATCTTCTCGACTGCGCCTGCCCGCGTTTCGGAAGTGGTGAAGCAAAGGGGATCGTAAACGAATCTGTCCGCGGAACCGATATTTTCTGCATGGTCGATGTAACAAACCATTCTCTTACCTACAAGATGTCCGGATATGTAAACCACATGTCCCCGGATGACCACTATCAGGATCTCAAGAGAATCATCGGCGCTACGGCATCCACCGCACACCGTATCAACGTTATCATGCCGTTCCTTTACGAGAGCCGTCAGCACAAGCGTACTCACAGAGAGTCTTTAGACTGTGCAATGGCACTTGAAGAGTTAGTAAGCATGGGCGTGTCCAACATCATCACATTTGATGCACATGACCCGCGCGTACAGAACGCGATCCCGTTATCCGGCCTCGACAACTTCATGCCGACCTACCAGTTCGTAAAAGCACTGTTTAAACATGACAATACCTTAAAGATCGATAAAGACCACTTAATGGTCATCAGCCCGGACGAAGGTGCAATGAGCCGTGCCGTATATCTCGCCAACAACCTCGGCGTTGATATGGGTATGTTCTACAAGAGAAGAGATTACTCCAAGGTCATCAACGGAAGAAACCCGATCGTTGCCCACGAGTTTCTCGGAAGCTCCGTTGAAGGAAAGACCGTTATCGTCGTTGACGACATGATCGCCTCCGGCGAGAGCATGCTCGATACCGCAAAAGAGTTAAAGGAGCGCAAGGCCGAGAAGGTCGTTGTATGCTGCACCTTCGGTCTCTTCACCGCAGGCTTCGAGAAATTCGATGAGTTCTACCAGAAGGGCTACATCGACAGTGTTGTCACAACAAACTTAAACTACCGTTCCCCGGAACTCTTCACAAAGGAATGGTATGTGGAAGCTGATATGAGCAAGTACATCGCTGCCATCATCAACTCCTTAAACCACGACGTTTCCATCGGAAACTCCCTGTCCCCGACAGACAAGATCCAGAAACTTATCAGAAAGTACAACGAGGGTCTTCTTTAATTTTAAATCTCAGAGAATATTTACGCCGCCCGGCTTTCCATTATGGATTCCAGGCGGTGTTTTTTCATATTCTACACATTTCAGGCGCAGAATCCCATTAAAAAAACGGAAATTCCAACATTTCTGCAGGAATTCCCGTTTTTATTTCTTACAGCATCTTAGTTTCCGTTCACACGTCTCACTTTATTGATGTCAAGCTTATCTGTCGCGGCGGAATCGAATTCGATCGCAAACTGTACATTATCCGGAAGCGCCTTCTTCTTTAATACCTCAAAATACTGGGACGCGTCTTTAATGACGAGTCCTGTTGTATTCCAGTTATCGCCAGGCAGGATCCATACCTTTAAGTTTCCGACCTTCAGCTCATATGGAAGTTTCTGGGACACCCACTCGGTCTTTCCGTACTTGGCAAGGCAGTTATAGACATCTCCCATGGTCAGCTTTCCTGTGGATCCGTCGAAGAGATCTGTCTTCTCGTAGGTTGTTGTTCCGCCATTGTCATGAGCTTCCTGAAGAGTGTCCGCATTCAGTTTCAGGTTTCCTGAGTTCACGGCCGCTGCCTGCGTCGGCTGCGGATTTGCCTTTGTGGTCTCCACCGTTTCCTTAACTGCTGCTGTTGTCTCTTTCACAGAAGCTGCCGCAGATTCCTTCTCAGAGCTTCCTGTCGTCTCCTCTTCTGTATCTGCCTCAGTCTCATCCTCGGCAGCATCCGTCTCATCCTCGGCAGCGGTCTCATCCCCATATGGATTGTGGTCTAAAAGTTTTCCATCCACATCCGCATAACGGCCATCCGGAGTCGTATCATCCACCAGCATTCTGCCGTCATCCTCAAAATAGTATACCGCACCGTCAAGCTGCTGGTATCCCGTCACCGCACTGGCGTAGAGACGTCCCGCTGCCGGATTGAAGTAGTAGGAGCCGCCAGTCTCATCTGTATACCAGCCAAGTCTCCAGGAACCATCTTTGTTCAGGCAGTATGTATAGTCGCCTCCGCTGATCACGCCCGCGTCATAGTTTGACGGAGCCAGCGCAAAGGCACGCTTATAATACTTGGAAGCGCCTTCCACGTCCCCTGCTTCCAGAAGTTCATCTGCCTTCGCGTAGGACTCGTCTGCAGCGGAGGAACGGTAGCTGTCCAGTTCTTCTTTATAACTTTTATTTCCAGGTCTCATGGAAACTGCCTTCTCCCAGAATCTCAGGCAGGCATCCACATTCTCGAGTTCCAGATAATAGGAAGATGCGGAATTTAAAAATTCATCAAGCTGGTCATCTGTCACCGTAGAATTCTGGTTTACGAACCGCTCAAGACCACTCTGGACGATACTCTCCGCCTCTTTTACTTTTCCTGCATCTACATATACGCCGATCAGCATAGAGTATGCATCGATCCGGTCTGGCGCCTCATCAATCACAGCCTTTAAAGTCTCGATCGCCTGATCGTTCTTTCCTTCATCGTAGCAGTACTGTCCGTAGGCAACTCTTGCCTCCAGCAGGGCATTTTTAATACTTGCATCATTCTGATCTGCTTTCTGAAGAACTGACACTGCATTTTCATAATCATCCATCATGGAATATGCTTCCGCAAGCTGCAGGGAATTCTCCACGGTGACACCATCGAGTTCCTGAAGCTTTAAAAGCCACGGGATCGCTGTCTCGTAATCCTCGTTGTCTGTCAGGACCTGGCAGATCGTGCGGACACAGTTATCCTGTTCTTTTTCCAGGGATGTATCCTTTGTCTTCTCATATCCCTGCTGCAGGATCGACATAGCTTCATCGTACTCTTCATTTCCAATATAGGCTTTGGAAAGCTGGATATAGGCTTTGCTGTAATCCGGATCCAGTTCAATACATTTTAAAAGGGATTCGATGGCACTCTCGTAGTCCTCTTCCCCGACGTACTGGGATCCTTCCTTATAAAGATTCTCCGCTTCCGTCGAACTTGCCTGTGCCGCCTGAGTCGCATCGTTCACTGAAGCGTCTTTCTTGCCGCAGGCGGAACAAAGCACCACCGCTGTGGCCATAATCAAAAACCATTTTCTCATTCTAATTCCTCATTTTTTGCCGGAGTATTTTGTCATAGAGCAAAATTTTATCCGATTTGCAGTTTGTTTTTTATCCGGCTGATTTAAAGCTTACCAGTTTATAACTATACCATTTTTCTCTCTTTCTGTCCAGATGGAAGTCAGAGGAAAACTATGGCAGAATTTCGGCAAAAACAGGGACCAGCCATACAGCTGATCCCTGCAGTCATCTTTTATTCAGTTTTCACGAGGATCTTCAAAGCTTACGCCTCTACTTCTCCGCCTGCCGTTCTCGCTTCCACTTCCTTCTTCTGAACATCGCCAGGAGCCTGCTCATAGCGGCTGAATTCGTAGGAGAATACGCCGATACCGCCGGTCATGGAGCGGAGGTCTGTGTTGTAGCCGAACATCTCGGACATCGGAACATCAGCAACGATCTCCTGCTTTCCACCATGGAGAGAATTCATTCCGAGAACACGTCCTCTTCTTCTGTTTAAGTCACCCATAACGTCTCCGGTAAACTTATCCGGAACAACGACTTTTACGGAAGCAATCGGCTCTAAGAGAACCGGGTTAGCATCCATAAAGCCCTTCTTGAAGGCCAGGGTTGCAGCCATCTTGAAGGCCATCTCGGAGGAGTCAACCGGATGGTAGGAGCCATCGAGGAGCGTTGCCTTGATGCCGACTACCGGATAACCGGCTAACGGCCCCTTTGCACAGCATTCCTGTATGCCCTTTTCAACTGCCGGGAAGTAGTTCTTCGGAACTGCGCCGCCGAATACTTTTTCTTCAAAGATATAAGGTGTCTCGAGATCGCCGGACGGCTCGAAGGACATCTTAACGTCACCAAACTGTCCATGTCCACCGGACTGTTTCTTATAACGGCCAGGAGCCTCCACTTTCCTGCGGATCGTCTCGCGGAACGCAAATTTCGGTTTGGAGAGTTCCACATCGACTTTGTAACGGCCGAGAAGCTTGCTGACGGTAACTTCAAGCTGCTGATCACCGATTCCGTAGAGTAAGCTCTGGCGGTTCTCGGTATCGTTCACAACGCGGAGTGTCAGGTCCTCTTCCATCATTCTCGCGAGTGCGCTGGAGATCTTGTCCTCGTCGCCCTTTGTCTTTGCAGCAAAGCGCATGTATGTATACGGGGTGGAGATCTTCGGTTTGTGGTATACGATCGGAGCAGATCTTAAAGCGATCGTATCGCCTGTCTGTGTCACGGAGAGCTTCGCAACGGCACCGATATCGCCGGCCTTCAGCTCCGGAACCTCGATCACGTCCTTACCTCTTAACACATAGACTTTCGCGATCTTCTCTTCTGTGTCCTTATTTACATTGTAGAGAGTGCTGTCCGGTTTTAATGTGCCGGTGCAGACCTTCATCAGGGAATATTTTCCGATAAACGGGTCAACGATGGTCTTGAATACTCTTGCGGAGAGGGAAACCTCATCGTTGTATTTTGCGGTAAAGTGCTCGCCGTTTGATACGTCAACGCCGACACACTCGCCCTTATCCGGTGACGGGAAGTAGCGGTCGATAGCATTTAATAATGCGTTGAAGCCCTGGCAATTGATGCCGGAACCCATCATGACCGGAACAATAGAACCGTCGCATACGTGGGTCTGTACTGCGGTGTAAATCTCATCCTGTGTAAACTCTTCGCCGGAGAAGTAACGCTCCATGTACTCTTCGCTTGTCTCGGCAACAGCTTCGATCAGGGCGTCGCGGATAATTCCGAGGTTCTTCTTTGTGTACTCCGGGATCTCGCAGTCCTCATAGTCGGACAGGTTTGTGAAGCGGCGGCCCTGCATCTTAACTGCGTTTACGAAGCCAACGAACTTCTCGTTCTCACGGATCGGTACCTGGAACGGAGCAATCTTTCTTCCGAACTTCTTCTCAAGTTTTAAGATCAGTTCACGGAAGGACGCGTGGTCATCATCCATGTTTGTTACAAATATGATTCTCGGGAGTTTATATTCTTCACACAGATCCCATGCTTTTTCTGTACCAACTTCAATTCCTGCCTTACAGTTTACGACGATGATCGCTGCGTCAGCGGCGCTGACTGCCTCTTCCACCTCGCCTACGAAGTCGAAATAGCCCGGAGTGTCAAGAAGGTTGATCTTGATCTTTCCCTCGGCACCTTCGTACTCGATCGGAACCATCGTAGTGGTGATCGAGAACTGTCTCTTGATCTCTTCTTTGTCGTAGTCACTGATCGTATTGCCGTCAGCAACTTTGCCCATTCTCTTTGTAACGCCGGTCAGATAAGCCAGTGCCTCGGCTACCGTCGTCTTACCGGCGCCGCCGTGGCCTAAAAGTACAACATTTCGGATCTGTTTTGTTCCATAAATATCCATATGAATCCCTCCCGTATATGTTTTTTTGCCATTTTTCAAAAGACTTCCGCAAATTACGGAGTTCAGATGTTTTGGCTATACTGCTTATTGCCTATGGTCATATTTTACCAAAACTTTTCGAATTTTTCAAGCTAAATATCGAAATTGCACAAAATATTTTCTGTCATTTTTCGATTGTGGTGGAAAATATGGGCGTTTCAAACGAAAATCTATTAAAAATTGACATCCGCATTCTATTTTGTAAATTTTTCTGGCTGACACAGATCTTTCTTCTTCTCTTTTCTCTGTTTTGTAGGCAGACATGCGACGCACACCCACAGATATGCAGATCCTGGCAATGTTTGATTTATCGCTTTAAAGTATTGATTTTTCTTGTTGACATTCATATCCCTGTGTTATAAAATCGAAGGGACAAAGGAGGAGCTGTACAATGTCTGATTCTACATTTGGTTTTATCGGCCTTGGCCTGATCGGCGGATCCATCGCCAGAGGCCTTCGCCGTGCGAATAAAGATATTACAATCATGGCGTACATGCGGACCCGCTCAAAGCTTGAGCAGGCAAAAGCGGACGGGACCATCGATATTATCCTTGACGGGATCGATGAGACGCTCTCCGCATGTGACGTTATTTTTCTCTGCACCCCTGTAGAATACAACGCGGTATACCTCGAAAAGGTACGCCCGTTTCTGAAACCTGGTGCACTGATCACTGATATCGGAAGCACGAAGACAGACATCCATCAGGCGGTGGAACGTCTGGGTTACGAGGATGTGTTTGTCGGCGGCCATCCGATGGCGGGTTCTGAAAAGACCGGCTATGAGAGCTCTACGGACCATCTTCTGGAGAATGCCTACTACATTATTACACCTACAAAAAAATCCACACCGGAGCAGATCGACCGGATCCGTCAGGTTGCCCTGGGCATCGGTGCTCTTCCCATCGTTCTCGACTACCATGAGCATGATTTTTCCGTCGCGGCCATCAGCCATCTGCCGCACCTTGTGGCATCCAGCCTCGTTAATCTTGTCCATGACAACGATTCAAAGGATGAGATCATGAAGCGGCTGGCCGCGGGAGGTTTTAAGGATATCACGCGTATCGCCTCCTCCTCCCCTGTCATGTGGGAGCAGATCTGCATGACGAACACAGAAAATATTCTGGTACTCTTAAAGCGGTATATCACTTCCCTGGAATCCATTTGCGACACGCTGGAAAACCATAACGGTGACGCGATCTACAAGATGTTCGAGGAATCAGGCAAATACCGTTCCACATTCCCGAACCGCGGACAGGGTCCCATCGAGCGGGATTACTCCTTCTGTGTGGATGTTTTGGATGAGCCGGGATCTATTTCTGTCCTCTCTGCGATCCTTGCCGCGAAGGGAATCAGTGTTAAGAATATAGGTATCAATCACAGCCGTGAGGAAGGTGAAGGGGCGCTCCGGATTTCTTTCTATAAGGAGGATAAGAAGAATGAGGCAGCGGAGCTTTTGCGAAGCCATAACTATGTGCTGACAAAGTAAGACTTATAGTTTCATTCAGGTATGCGCCAGCATATTCCGATACCGCATGACCGCCTGTTATACGCGGACTGCTACGTCAAAATGCATACCGGGTTTTTATCAGATCGTATTAAACGCAAATTACGAGGAATTTATATATGAAATTACATAAAGCAGACCATGTCCGGGGTGAGATCACGGTCCCGGGCGATAAATCCATCTCCCACCGCAGTGTCATGTTCGGATCCATTGCGAAGGGAACTACAGAGATCCATAACTTTCTGGAGGGCGCTGACTGCCTCTCCACCATCGGCTGTTTCCGCCGCATGGGAATCGATATCGAAAATAAGAATGGTGTTGTCACTATCCACGGAAAGGGCATGCACGGACTGGCTGCCCCTGCCGAGCCCCTGGACTGTGGAAACTCCGGAACCACCACAAGACTCATCTCCGGTATTCTCGCGCCGCAGAATTTCGACGTGACGCTGACCGGTGACGAATCCATCCAGAAACGTCCGATGAAGCGCATTATCGAGCCGTTATCCATGATGGGAGCTGATATCAAGAGTGTCCGCGGAAATGACTGTGCGCCGCTCAGGATCTGTGGAAAACCGCTTGCGGGGATCCATTACACTTCCAAAGTCGCATCTGCCCAGGTAAAATCTTCGATCCTGCTGGCCGGACTCTACGCAGACGGGCTCACAAGTATCACGGAGCCGCAGGTTTCCAGAAATCATACGGAACTGATGCTGAAGTTTTTCGGCGCAGAGCTGGAATCAAAGGGAACTACCGTTACGATCTGGCCGGCAACAGAGCTTTTTGGAAACCGGATCGATGTGCCGGGAGATATCTCCTCTTCCGTCTATTTTGTGGCAGCAGGCCTGATTCTGCCAAATTCCGAAGTTCTTATTAAGAATGTAGGCATCAACCCGACAAGAGCCGGACTCATCAAGGTCTGTGAGGCTATGGGCGCTGATCTCACCCTGTTAAACGAGGATCACGAGAACGCAGAGCCGACAGCCGACCTTCTGGTCCGCACAAGTTCCTTAAGGGGCTGCGTCATCGAGGGCGATATCATCCCGACTCTCATCGACGAGCTTCCGACCATCGCCATGATGGCATGTTTCGCCGAGGGGACCACGGTCATCCGCGATGCCGCTGAGTTAAAAGTCAAAGAATCCAACCGTATCGCCATCATGGTCGAAAACCTGCGCGCCATGGGCGCCGATGTGGAGGAGACTGAGGATGGCATGATCATCCACGGCGGAAAACCGCTCCACGGTGCCGTCGTCGACAGTCACAAGGATCACCGCATCGCCATGACCTTCGCCGTAGCTGCTCTCGCTGCGGACGGGGAGACTGAGATCATTGATGCGGACTGCGTGGATATCTCTTATCCGGCGTTTTATGAGGAGTTGGAAAAACTTACAAAATAGTAAAAAGACCCGAATCTATCTGGTACTTCTCCAGAGATGGATTCGGGTTCTTTTTATAAAAGCACAAAAGCCGTCCATTCCAAACAGCTTTCATCTTCACACAGAACAACAAAAACCCTTGATTCACAAGGGTTTCATCAGTAAGCTCCCGGCCGGACTCGAACCGGCGACCTACGCATTACGAATGCGTTGCTCTACCAACTGAGCCACGGAAGCACCTTTAAAAAATGCTGCTGCATAACGCAACAGCAAGTGACCTGTCCGGGAATCGAACCCGGGTTTACGCCGTGAGAGGGCGTCGTCTTGACCGCTTGACCAACAGGCCTTAGTATTTAAGTAAGTCGAGGCGACAAGATTCGAACTTGCGACCTCTGCGTCCCGAACGCAGCGCTCTACCAAACTGAGCCACGCCTCGTCTCGATTACGTACGTAAGTATAATATAGATTTGCGGAAATGTCAACAGCTTTTTTTGATTTTTTTCTATTTTTTGCATTTTATCTACATTATCTACATTTTCTACTCTTCTTCCCATTTTTAATCCGTCACACATGCCTGACGGATCAAATTTTTGAAAAGAAATTAACAGAAAAGTTTTCTTTTTAAACAGAATAGTGTTATAATATCCGAAAGAGAACTCATCGCATCTGCTTATCTCAGTCATGAGGTCCCACTTCTATAAGCGCCGGATCATAACAGCCTTTCCGAGTGGGAATATCATCTCCATCTGGGAGAAGCACTCTGCGAAGATATGCTGTGATCCTGAAAAGAATTTGTCAGCCTGTACTGACCATGATCACACATCAGAGTTCATGTGCGTTCAACTTAAATTTTCCGTAATTTTATATCCAGAGGGGGCGTTTTTATGAAAGCAATCAGAATCCTTCTTTCCATTGCCATGCTGATCGTTGCCGGTCTCGGCGCTTTCAATGTAATTCCGTTGCGAACTGCGTACTTCACACTGATCATTCTTGTGGCGATCACTGTGAGTATCCGGATCATCCACCGGATCGCCGGCAACGGCGCCCCAAATACCATCATCCGGATCATCAGCGAGATCATCGCGTCCCTCTGTATCCTCGGCTTCGCATTCTTTACTTACCGCACGATCGGATAGATTTACGAGATATAATCGCAGGCTGGAAAATCAAAATCCATGCCTGCGATTGTTCTATATAAGATCACTTTTTCCTATATCTAACATTATATCCATTAATCCTTTTAAAATGCGCCCTTCGCATCTGATGAAAAAAATTTATCCCATCTACACAAATGTTTTTCGCTCTTTCTAAAACATATCTTACTGCAATAGAAAATCGTCCTCTGCTTTTATAGCAGGGATGCTTTTCTATTACCAGTCATCTATTTTTCTAGCGAGTCCTGTTGGTATGAACCACCACATAACTAATAAAATTATCAGTATTACATCCACTACCTTCCCTAAAAATTGCAAAGGAATCATAGCAAATCCTATAATAGGTAACGTTAATACCTGGATTATATATTGTACTAATTCCCCCAATGAGAAGGAGCCAAAAAACTTCGGCGGCGGATCGTCATAAGGGAATTTTTCACGAAAATCATAAGGATAGAGTAAATGTTTTATATACAATACAACTGCGGTAATTATAACACATTCCGGGTAAAGCTTTATATATTTCAAATTTCATTGTTACCTCCCATCTCTACATCATCTTCTTGATCGTCTCGCAGAGTTCCGCCACCGCGGTCTCCTCGTTTCCGTTCTTGATATCCTCCACCACGCAGGTTTTGATGTGGTTGGACAAGAGAACTTTGCAGAAGCCGTTTAAGGCAGACTGGACGGCAGATACCTGAACCAGGATATCCGGGCAGTAGCGTTCGTCCTGAACCATAGCTTTGATGCCGCGGACCTGCCCCTCAATGCGGTTTAAGCGGGTCAGAAGATCTTTCTCTTCCTTTTCTGTTCTATGCTTGTGGCGGCAGTGACAGACAGCGTCATCGGACGGTGTTTCTGTTTCGGCAGTCACCGTATTTGCTGTTGCTTCTGCTCCTGTTACCCCTGTTATCTCCATATTTACATTTACTGTCTCCGCTTCTCCGGCACAGCAACATGATTTTTTCTCCATGCACAACCTCCCCAATTTTACGTTCTTACGATATCATGTTTTCTTCTCTGATCTGCCTCACAGGCATTTGCCTATATAGCAGGAAAGCCACCCCAGGAATCTTTCATCCCGGGGCAGCTGATATTCAATCATTTTTTGCAGTCAACTCTCAACCGATCACCTTGTAATCCTTATCCTCGATGGCTTTTTTAAGCACTTCGGTCGGAACATCTTTTGTGAGTGTCACCGTTGCGGTTCCTTTTACGTGATCTGCCTCTGCAACGGATACGCCGTCAATGGCCTCAAGTGCTTTTTTTACAGCTGCCTCGCAGTGCGGACACATCATACCTTCAACTTTTAATGTCTTTTCCATCGTTTTACTCTCCTTTTCCTCTTTATGAGTTTTTGTTTTTATCTTTTTGTCCCTGTCGGAACGCCGGATATCAAAGAAATTTAAGCGCAGGGCGTTGGATACAACGCAGAAGCTGGATAAGCTCATGACTGCGGCACCAAACATCGGATTCAGTTTCCATCCGAATACCGGGATCCAGAGTCCTATGGCAAGCGGGATCCCGATCACATTGTAGAAAAATGCCCAAAACAGGTTCTCATGGATATTTGTAAGCGTCGCACGGCTTAGGCGGATCGCTGCCGGGACATCGGATAAGCGGCTCTTCATGAGGACAACGTCCGCCGCATCGATGGCGACGTCGGTTCCGGCTCCGATCGCGATTCCCATATCGGCTCTTGTGAGGGCCGGAGCATCATTGATCCCGTCGCCGACCATGGCAACCTTTCCTTTTTCCTTGAGCTTTCTGATCACACTCTCCTTACCGTCCGGGAGGACTCCGGCAATGACCTCGTCGACGCCTGCCTCTTTTCCGACGGCCTTTGCGGTGCGCTCGTTATCGCCGGTCAGCATGACTACATGGATTCCCATGTTCTGGAGCTCCCGGATTGCCTGTGGACTGTCTTCCTTAATCATATCCGCAACAGCGATGATGCCCACAAGCTTCTCATTCTTCGCAAAGAATAATGGAGTCTTTCCGCTCTCCGCGAGAGCTTCGGATTTCTTCTTCATATCTTCCGGAACAGCCACATGAGTTCCGATAAACTTCATGTTTCCGCCGTAGATCGTATTTCCATTTAATTTCGCAGAAAGTCCGTTTCCGGGAAGTGCCGCAAAATCTGTCACATCAGCTGCGGAAAGCCCCATTTCCTCACCCTTTAAGAGGACTGCCTTCGCCAGCGGATGCTCGCTCTTCTTCTCGAGAGCGTATGCCATGGAAAGAAGTTCTGACTCGCTCACTCCCTTTTCCGGAACGAGATCTGTCACGCGGGGTTCCCCGCTTGTGATGGTCCCCGTCTTATCTAAGGCAACGATCTCTACTTTTCCCGTTTCTTCCAGCGAAACTGCTGTCTTAAAAAGGATTCCGTTCTTCGCTCCCATTCCGTTTCCCACCATGATGGCTACCGGCGTTGCAAGTCCTAATGCACACGGGCAGCTGATGACGAGAACGGAGATCCCTCGGGCTAAGGCGAAGGCCATGGTCTCGCCTGCGAGGAGCCAGCCGATGGTCGTGATGATCGCGATCGTGATCACGGCAGGTACAAATACGCCGGATACCTTATCGGCGATCTTCGCGATGGGCGCTTTTGTTGCCGCCGCATCGCTGACCATTTTTATGATCTGGGAGAGTGTGGTATCCTCTCCGACTCTCGATGCCTCGCAGCGGATAAAGCCGGACTGATTTAATGTCGCAGCCGAGACAGGGTCACCTGCCTCCTTATCCACCGGAATACTCTCCCCGGTGAGAGCAGATTCATTTACTGCGCTGTTTCCCTCTAAGACGATACCATCCACGGGTATATTTTCACCCGGACGGACCACGAAAATATCGCCTTTTTTAACCTGGGCGATCGGAACCGTAGTCTCAACACCGTCCTTTTCGATCACGGCGGTCTTCGGGGCCAGCTTCATTAAACCTTTTAAGGCATCTGTGGTGCGTCCCTTTGATCTCGCTTCCAGCATTTTCCCGACGGTGATAAGGGTTAAGATCATCGCCGCGGACTCAAAGTAGAACTCGTGCATATAGCTCATGACTGCATCCGCGTTCCCTTTTACCTGAGCATCTGTCATCATAAATAAGGCATAGGTGCTCCAGGCAAAGGAGGCACTGGAGCCCAGTGCTACCAGAGTATCCATATTCGGAGAACCGTGGAGCAGGCCCTTAAAGCCACTGATAAAGAATTTCTGGTTGATCACCATGACGATCACGGTGAGAAGGAGCTGCAAAAGCCCCATCGCCACATGGTTTCCGTTGAAGAAAGCCGGAAGCGGCCAGTTCCACATCATGTGTCCCATGGAGAAATACATGAGGACTAAGAGGAAGCCGATGGAGGAAATGAGTCTCTTCTTTAAGGCCGGGGTTTCATGGTCTTCCAGGGCAGATTCATCATAGAGAGTGACGTTTCCGGATATGTCTGCTTTTTCCACTCCTTTTACGGACGCGCCGTAACCGGCAGCCTGAACTGCCTCAATAATTTCTGAGGAAGAAGCTGTACCTTCGACACCCATCGAGTTCGTGAGCAGGCTCACGGAACAGGAGATAACGCCCGGCACTTTGGAAACTGCCTTCTCCACGCGGGTCTGGCAGGCAGCACAGCTCATTCCTGTTATTGTATACTGTTCCATCTTTGTCGTTCCTTTCTATTTTCATATACCCATACTGGGTATACGTAAATAATAGCACGAATTCAAAAAATGTCAAGAACCGTATTTGAGATTTTTTCTTTATAAATGGACTGCGATTAAGAAGTCATGGCTGCATAACGGCTTTATACGATGTAAAGCCTTCCCTCTGATACCATCTTTTTCGCGGTATCGTGCCGGTGTAAATTTTCTTACTTGCCGGTCGTTCCAATGTAATTGATTCCTTCTCCATCCAGTACATCACTGCCGATAAATTTCTTTTCTTCCGGATTGAAAACAAAATCAGACACTTTATATCTGGCAGTCCGTACATCCCGAAGCACTATATGCATTTTTTCCTGTTCGTCCTCCCAGATATCCGCCTCCGGTATACCTAACTGGATCATTTCATCTAAAAATACATAGGAATCCTCTCCGGAAACTGCCTGTATCAGAAATCGACAGCTGTCATCCATAGTCAGTTCTCCATCTATGAGCATATCTTCCTGCACATAGATCTGAAGTTCCCATTGTGAGTCTTCGTGCACAAAAGGGCAGGAAGAATAGATCGCCATTCCTTGTAAATTTCCTTGCGCATTCCCGATTTTCCGCGGTTCTTTCGCTGTTTCTGTCAATTTTTCTTCCATCCCCTGTTTCAGACACCCGGAAATTTTGAAGGTAATTGAATCAATTTGAAGATTGGTTTTCTGATGACGTGAAATAGAAAGTCCAAGCGTATACATGTCCGTGCTGCCATCATCTTTTACACATTGAAATACCATCTCACCATTTCCATCCTCCAATGCAATTATATGAAATTCTGAAATATTTTCCGCAATGTTATGATAATCGCTTACAAAAGTTTCTGGTTCCGACACGATTGACCATTCTCTGCTTTTGTTATCATTATGAAGTTCCAGCAGCAGAGAACCTCCATCAACAGTTTTCGCCGACCACTGATCTCCATCGACAGTAAATGATACTGGTTTATAGGGTCTGTTTAAAAACATGACCAGCGCACCAACTGATGCGCATAGCACAGCAGTTAAAAGGATCATCGTTTTCTTTTTCATACCAATCTCACTCCTTATTAACATGATAACGACATACTCGCAGAAAATCATAACCATCGACGGAATACCATCTCTACTGCTTATCTCTCCGGAATAACTCAACCATCATGATCACAATCCCCAGAACAACGAAAAGGATCGCCATGCCAAACACTTCCGACAGCCCCATTTCCGCCACCGTAGTCATAAATCTCCCCGGTGGAGTTGTCCATCCGGACGTCAGATTACTTCCCGCAACAAACAGCACCGCCATCGCCCAGATACTTCCGATCAAAGATAAAAAGCCACCGATCAGCACTCTCTTCATTCCGCATTCCTCCTCACTGAAAATCTGTTACCACTCACACTTTTTTCATCCTGTTACATTTCCAATTTCTTTCTATCCTTCTCCTGCCTAAACATTCCATATTTTCTGGAATCCACATGTTTTCTGCCAATTTTATTATAGCATACGGTTCTTTTTAATGGAGGATTCTAATGAAATCGTACATGTTTCGTAAGGATTCCGTAACTTCCCATTCATCGTGCAGGAAGCTGCAAAAAAGTCTCCGGAACAGATCAAAAAATTTTCCAATCTGTCCCAGAGACTTTTTATCCTGTCACAATCCATATTCTGCGATCCCGGTCTTCCTATGAGACCAAAAATGCGCTATTTCAGTATTCCTTCTATTCTTTTCATGCACTCCTCAATCGTCTTCCTCGGTGCCGCCACATTGATCCTCTGGAATCCGGTTCCTGTCTTTCCGAAGATCTTTCCGCTGTCCAGCCACAGCTTCGCGTCGTAGATGATCCGACGGTCCAGCTCATCGGCATCGATTCCGGTCCCTCTGAAATCCAGCCACAAGAGGTAGGTCCCCTCGCCGTCAATGACGTTCACTCCCGGCATGTTGTCCTTCACATATTTCTTTACATAGGCGATATTTTCCCAGACATATTTGAGCATGTTCTCATACCATTCATCGCCCTTCTCATACGCCGTCTGTGTCGCCACAAGTCCCAGTACGCCCAGCTGGCTGATTCCCTCGGCATCGACCTGATGCTGAAATTTTTGTCTCAGCTCCTTATTCGGGACAAATATATTCGAGATCATCATGCTGGCCAGGTTGAAGGTTTTGCTCGGAGACGTGCAGACCACGCAGATGTCCTCGAACTCCTTCTTGATGGACGCAAACACCGTATGTTCACCCCGGAACACAAAATCGTTGTGAATCTCATCGCTGACCACCGTGACGCCGTGCTTCACACAGATATCTCCCATTGCAGCCAGTTCTTCCTTCGTAAACACTCTTCCTGACGGGTTGTGGGGATTGCAGAGAAGGAACAGCTTCACATCATGTTCCACGATCTGCTTTTCAAAATCAGCCAGGTCGATATGATACCGGTTATCGTCCCCCAGGATCAGGTCATTGCTGACGATCACACGGTCATTGTCCCGGATCACCTCGGAAAATGGATAGTAGACCGGCTGCTGGATCAGTATGCTGTCACCGGCCTTTGTGAACGCCTTTACCGCCATTGCCAGGGCAAATACCACGCCCGGAGTCTTGATCAGCCAGTCCTCTTTGATCTTCCAGTGATGATGCCGTTCCATCCATCCTGCCACCGCGTTAAAATATACTTCCTGGGTATCGCTGTAACCAAAGATCCCATGCTTCGCCCGTTCAATCAGCGCGTCCTCCACATAGGAAGAGGTTTTGAAATCCATGTCTGCCACCCAGAGCGGGAGGACGTCCGCCGGCTTTCCTCTCCTCTTTGCAAAGTCATATTTCAAGCAGTCTGTTCCGCGCCGCTCGACGATCTCATCAAAATTCAAATTTCTCTCTGCCATGCCGAAATCCTCTCCTCTTTTCGCGTTTCTGATCCTATTTCAATCCCTTAAATACTTCCGCTAACTCCGCGAGAAGGTCCTCGATATCCTCGATTCCCACGGATACCCGGAGCGTGCACGGCGTGATTCCATTTTTCAGCCGTACTTCCTCCGGCACATCCGCATGGGTCTGGGTCGTCGGGTAGGTAATCAGTGTCTCCACGCCGCCGAGGCTCTCCGCAAATTTGATCATTCTGACACTCTCGAGGATCTGCAGCGCATGTGCCT
The DNA here is from genome assembly GCF_018785465.1 of Clostridium sp. MCC328. NCBI lineage: Bacteria > Bacillati > Bacillota > Clostridia > Eubacteriales > Clostridiaceae > Clostridium > Clostridium sp. MCC328. The sequence goes on along the minus strand of NZ_WQPW01000008.1, from coordinate 24,402 downwards.
CTGTGTCCACATCGAAGGTCAGCATCGCGCCGAATCCTCTTGTCTGCTTTTTCATGATCTCATATCCCGGGTGTTCCTGAAGTCCCGGATAATATACATGTTTTACAACCGGCTGTTCCTTCAGCCAGTTCGCGATCTTGATGGCATTCTCCTGGGACCGCTCCATGCGGATTCCGAGAGTCTTGATGCCTCTTAAGATCAGCCAGCAGTCGAACGGTGCGAGCCCGGCTCCGGTCGTCTTTATGATAAACCGAAGTTTTTCCTGAACTTCTTCGTTGTTTGTCACGATAAATCCGGCTAAGGTATCGTTGTGTCCGCCCAGGAACTTCGTTCCGCTGTGGATCACGATATCCGCGCCGAGTTTTAACGGATTCTGAAAATATGGGGACAGGAATGTGTTGTCGACGATCAGGTAGAGTCCGTGTCTTTTTGCGATCTCCGCGATCTTGGAAATATCAGATACGTTCATCATCGGGTTCGTCGGCGTCTCAATGTAGACCGCCTTCGTGTTCTCCTTTATGGCACCTTCGATGTCATCCCTGGAACAGTTTAAGTATGTAAACTCATATCCATTCTTTTTCGAGACATTGTCAAACAGACGGACACTTCCGCCGTAGAGATCTGCCTCAGCGATAATATGGTCACCCGGCTTGAAGATTTCCATAAGCAGTGTGATCGCCGCCATTCCGCTCGAAAGGGCGAAAGCATCGATGCCGCCCTCCAGGCTTGCAACCACCTTCTCAAGCTGCTCTCTTGTCGGATTCTGAAGTCTGCTGTAATCGTATCCGGTGCTTTTTCCGACACCTGCATGGGCGTAAGTCGCTGTCTGATAGATCGGGTAGCTCAGTGCTCCGTAATTATCTGTTTTTCCTTCTGTTTCCTCTAAGTGTAAACATCGTGTATTAATCCCTCTCTCCATATCTTTTCACTCCTGTCTTGTTTTCTCTTGTAAATAGAGAGTTCATATTCCTACTATCCCCATAGGATATTTGATAATAATCTACCACCGGACGGCAGTTCTGTATAATCTTTCTATTTTATGGTTACATATAGGGAAAACCTATAACTAGTCAATAAAAAGAAACACCAATCCGGGGCATAGAACCGAATTATTTTCTAAAAAAGGTGGGAGTCTTCTCGGCTGAAATAAAAAACGAGCAGCAAAACCGGATTTATACCAGTCTGCTACTCGTTCATCAACAATGATATTTTCTGTTTTCTGAAAAATCAAACAGAATTTTGTCCAATATGCTCAACGATCGTGTCGACGATCTCCTGCTTCGGCTTCCCGATGGCTGTTCCCAGTTCCTCATACAAGAGCTTTTCCGCGATCTGGAAATATTTCGTATCCGTCGCTGTGCATTTCTTTCCCTGCGCGAGTCGCTGCTGCTTCCGCTGGTAGATCATCTTTATGATCACAACCAACGCCTTCGGGTCATTCGCCCTGATCGCCTCTTTATACTTCTGCTCCCGCATCTTCTCGTTCTCCGTCCATGGCGTCGAAATTTCTGGGATCTTTTCGATCAATTTCCACGCATTCTCTTCTGTCAGGCATGGTCTCAAAGCAGAGTCCGAATTCGACACAGGCACATATATCGTTTCCTTTTCATCCTCCACCGGATGCATCCGATAATACAATTTATTGTCCTTCTTCCCCTGCGCATCCAGATACAAAATATCCTCTATCCTGCACACTCCTGTGACCGGCTTGCTGACAAAATCTCCAATCTCATATCTCATGAAATCATCCCCTTGCTGAACACTGACTTCAGGTTTCACACATCTGATCTCTGCCTCTAAAACCGCCGGATCAGCTCAGATAGTCTCCCACCGGAGATGTATTGTACTGCTTTTTGATCTCGATCACAATCGCTCCATCTTCATTCGTCTTTTCGGATAAAATTTTATATTTTGTCCCGCTTCTGTCCAACTGTACCTTATACTTTTCATATTCCTGACAGATCATCTTCTTCGCATATTCACTCGTATCACCGTCATGATTTGAAAAACACACTGTCTGGGTAATGCAGGCTGCCTTGATTCTTTTCATTGTAAATACCTCTCATCTCTATTCTACATTTCGTGATCATCGAAATACAGAAATATATTTTGTGCTATATTTATTATAACAATTTTAGAGATTACATTCAAAAGGCATTTTTTACAATCTTTTACCGGCATTCTATTGGTACTTTTCACTATACCACATGAATTTCCCCAAGTGTATTCCGCTTAAACCGTAATCTCAACCTGATTTCCCTCTACCACGACAACGCAGCTCTCATTCCTGTGCACTCAGCATTTTTTTCAAGATCATTATCATATTTTTTCATAGCATCTGCAGTCATATTACCTGCTCTCCCTATATCTCTTTCAAAATTTCTTTATGCATCCCTTTATACGATCGACCGACTTTCCATTTAGTTTCCGTTTATCTCCAGGACTTCGTCTTCTCGACAAGCTTCGCATACACCCGCTCCACAAACCACGGCTCCGTAGATTTCTTTAACGCCTCCTCCGGCGTAAACCAAGCGACCCCACTGTTCTCATCCGCCTTCACAGACACCTGTTCCTCAGAATCCGCTTCCAGAAGATACGTCACATTCAGATGCAGATGACTGGACACATACCGTCCTTTTTTCACATGTCCGTCGACGGTGAGTGATTCCAGCGAAAAAATCTCCTCCGACACTGGCCGCACATCGGAAATTCCTGCTTCTTCCTTCACCTCCCGGATTGCAACCGCCAGAAGATCTGTCTCCCCATCCGCATGCCCGCCAAGCCATGACCAGGAATGATAAATATTGTGATACACCATAAGGACTTTACTTCTGTCCTTATCCACCACCCAGGCCGAAGCCGTCATGTGCGCCACCACATTATCCCGAAGGAACGCGTCATCATTCTTCTCGATCCAGTTTAGGATCAAAGCCTTATCCGCCTCTTCCTGCTCATTATAAGGAACATACCTTCTGATCTGACTTACCAGTTTCTGCCGATTCATCGCATAATTTCCTTCCAATATCATTCTTCTCTATCTGATAAAATGTGTCCGCACGACCTCTTCCTTCTCCGGAAGACCATACTTCTCTTTTCCAAGCTCAATGCTCTTCATGAGAAATGTCATATTTCTCGCAAGAACCCGCATCGTCTGAAGACCTTCCGCATCCCCCACAGCTTCTCCCGGTCCGCGCCCGTGGATGGAGTTCCAGTACTGACCAGATGCGATCGGCATGTTGCTGATCGTAAAATACTTATTTAACTCGTCAAAAGTCGCCGAACATCCCCCGCGTCTCGCACAGACAACGCTCGCCCCGACTTTCATTGTCTTATCAAAGGATGTACTATAAAACAGCCGGTCCAGAACCGCGATCAGGGTCGCATTTGCGGACGCATAATAAACAGGGCTTGCGACCACCAGTCCATCAGCCTCCGAAAGCTTCACCGCCAGCTTATTCACCACATCGTCGAACACACACTTCCCAAGCTCCGCGCATCGATTACAGGCAATACATCCTCTTACCGCCTCACTGCCGACCTGCACGATCTCCGCGTCGACTCCCTCTTTTTCAAACACCGTCTTCATCTCATTCAACGCGATCGATGTATTTCCATTCGCCCGCGGACTTCCATTGATCATCAATACTTTCATTATTTATCCTCCACACTCAACTTCAAAACATCCGGTCTCGCGTAATGCCCGCAGACATCATGCTCCATCCGGCTCGCCGGGACCTTCTGCATGTCGAGGTCCGCGTAGATGATTTCCTCTTTATCCCACACAGTCTCACTCACTGCATGCCCGTAAGGATCGATCACGCAGCTTCCTCCCCGGCACACGATATCATTTAACTTCGCAATCTCCTCATCCCCGCTGGCGGTCTTCGGGTACATATCCTTCGTGAAGTACATATCCGCATTGATGAAGAAGCAGTGTCCCTCGATGGCGATATGGCGGATCGTATTCTGCCACTCCTCATTGTCATTCGTATTCGGGGAAATATAGAGCGCAACTCCCTTCTGGTAAAGCGCCACTCTCGCAAGCGGCATGTAGCTCTCCCAGCAGATCAGATTACCCATCGGTCCCCAAGGTGTCTCCATTACCGGGAAGAAATCCTTATCCGCATCTCCCCAGACCACGCGCTCACTGCCTGTCGGTTTCAGCTTTCTGTGGTTCATCGTCTGTCCATCCGGCGCGATCATGACATTGGAATTGTAAATCGTCGCCGTAACAGCATCACGCTCAGAATATCCGACACTCACATACACCGAATGCTCTTTCACACAATCCACGATTCTTTGCATCTCCGGTCCATCCACTAAGATCGAATTGTCGTAGTAAGTCTTCCAGTCCTCTCGTCCCGCCTTGCTGCGGCTTCCGACGGTAAATCCATAAGTCATTCCATACGGGTATCCCGGAATAAAAAGTTCAGGAAAAACGATCAGTTCCGCTCCCTTAGCAGCCGCCTCCCCGATCAGGGTGATGATTTTCTCCACACATTTGTCCTTATCAAACATGACTGGTGCCGCCTGCACCAATGCAAGTTTACATGTATCCTTCTTGATGATCATAATAATTTTCCTCCTGTCGTTACCGTAAACTCAGATGTAAAAAGTGAATTTCCCTTATTGTTTCCCTTGTGCTATATCAACCCACCGGTGTTTACAAACTCTGATACGGACAAATACAAGGGTGCAGGACATCCGGTGGATGTCCGCTTTGCACCGACCGTAGCGAAGCGAAGACCACAAGAGATCCGGCGGACCTCTGCTCTGTGCCGACCGGTTCACAACGTCCAGTGGACGTTGGCTCTGAACCGACCGTAGTGGAACGAAGAGCGGCAGTGGAGACCCGAAATTATATAAAACAGTATATCACAAAATAAAACCAACATGGTGAACTGATTGAAACATTTATGATTTTTGTAACTGATAAAAGATGTGCCCCATCGGCTCAAATCTTCCCCGGGCCAATGATCTGCACATCTTTTTCACTTTAATCAGGACACCTGATTCCTCAATATCTCATCCACCGTCAGATACGCTCTCTCATACCCCAGTACCTCACCGAGCTGCATCATATACGGTTTCTGCAGTCTTGCCTTTTTCAACGCTTCATCCTGCATGAACACATCTCTTGCCGTTCCATCCGCCAGAACCTGTCCGTGAGCCATAATGATCACGCGCTCAAAATTCTCCGCCACAAAATCCATATCGTGAAGGATCGCGATCACAAGCTTTCCTCTCTCCGACAAGCTGCGGATAATGCCGCCAATGATCTGGCGTCCCTTCCAGTCCTGGGCGATCGTCGGCTCATCTAAAATCAGCACATCCGTGTCCATAGCCAGAACCGAGGCGATCGCAGTCATCTTCCGCTCATATAACTCAAGGTCATAAGGATTTTCCTTCTCCTTACCCGACAACCCTGTCAGCTCCAGCGCCCGCTTTGCCTCTTCCTCCGCGCGTTTCGGATCCATCCCGATATTCATCGGACCAAACATGATCTCGTCCATCACATTGTATTTGAAGATCTGATCATCCGGATTCTGGAACACATAGCCGATATTTCCGGCCAGCATTGCCACCGTCTTCCCCGAAATATCCTCACCGTGGAAATAAATATTTCCGGATACCGGCTTCAGCAGTCCCTTCAACAGCTTTACCAACGTAGTCTTTCCCGCTCCGTTCTGGCCGATGATCGCCGTCGGACGCTTATCCAGTCTCATGTTCAACGCCTTTAAGACCGGCACATCCGGAAGATAGGAAAAATCCAGATTCTTAATGAGGAACTGTTCCTCGCTTAAAACTTCTGAATTCTTTTTTTTATCCGCCTTTGCAGCTCCTTTTGCCTCTGCTCTTCCCGCATGTCTCTCTTTCAGCACTCCGGCAGCCTCTTCCACAGTGACCGGATACGTTCCATCCGGCAGAGTCACATGTTCTGCCTTACAGATCCGGGTAAATGCCGGTTCCTGAATCCCATAATCCGCAAGATCCGGCATGGAAAATACCTTCTGCGGCGTATCAAACGCGATCTGCTTTCCACCATGCAGAAGAAGAATGCGGTCGCAGTAAGCCGCCAGTTTCTCAATCTTCTGCTCGATCATTAAGATCGTGATACCGGAATTCGTCAGGGTCTCAACCGCCCGGAATACCTCGTCGCTTCCCTCCGGATCAAGCTGGGAAGTCGGTTCATCAAGGATCATGACATCCGGCCGCATGACCAGCACGCTGGCGATCGCCACACGCTGCATCTGACCTCCGGACAGATCAAACGGATTTCGATCGCGATACTGCCAGATATCAAGAAGCTTCAGGGCGTTCTCCACCCGCTCCTTCATCTCTTCGGCCGGAATTCCCAGGTTCTGCATTCCGAAAGCGACTTCCTCATATACATTGTCCTTTGCTCCGGACAGCTGGTTAAACGGATTCTGGAACACCAGACCCACATGACCACAAAGCTGTGATACCGGAGTCTTTCCGGCCTCTATGCCGTCCACAATGACTTTTCCGCCGTAAGCTCCCTTGTAAAACTGCGGAACAAGCCCCATGATCGCCTGGCTCAGCGTACTTTTTCCTGCTCCGTTTTCTCCGATAATACCGATAAACTCTCCCTTTTCTACTGAAAAGTTCAAACCATCCAGCGCCAGTTTCTTCGCGTGAGGATAGCGGTATCGTAAATTTTCAATGATTATCTCAGACATACAACGATCCTCCATGCAATAGCTGCCAGAATGCAGAGTCCCAGTAAAATCGTGATCTCCTGGTCTCCCTTGTGACGTTTCCGATCTGACAGCCAGGTTTTCTTTTTTCCTGCGCCGAATCCACGCACCTCCAGAGCGATCGCCCGCTCTCTGGTATTGATCAGGGAACTCATGACTACCGGGGAGATCAGCGGTAAAAACGCCTTAGCACGGGTCCGCAGATTTCCTTCTGTCTCCAGTCCGCGGCTGCGCTGCGCATCCATGATCGTATTCATAGTTCCCATCATCTGCGGGATGATCTGGAACACGGATGTCACGATGTAACCGAAACGCGGTGAAAACCCACGTTTCTCCAGCTCATCCACAAACTCAGACGGCTTGGTAGAGAGGACGAACACTGCAAAGGACAGCAGCATGTTCAGAATGTTTAAACCGATATGGAGGGCGTAAAGTGTGCCCTCTCTGTAAAATTTCAGCCCGCCGATCTGAAACAGCACATTCTCGTTTCTCTGGTTGAACAATCCATGGATCAGGAAAATCGTCAAAAGGATCGTAAAAGAAAAAGCGATCAGCGGAAACGTCTTTTTCAGGATCTTTCCGCTGGCCAGAACACAGAGACTGACTGCGATAAACACACCAAACATCCAAAGCTTTCCGGTGATCAGCGGAATACTGATGGCGGCAGCGATATACATCAATTTTGTAAAGGGATGCACCTTCGTCAGATATGTCCCGTTATCTACAAACAGGCTGATACTTTTCATATATTTGTTTCCCGGCAGCTGCTCCGAAGAACAGCTGCATTTCCTTTTCTAAATCTGATTAGTCCAGAGTCTCGATCTCGGAATTTGCCTCATACAGCGTTGTAAGCTTCTTTGGAAGACCCTTTAAAATAAAGAATACAACGATCAGAGTGATCAGTTTGTCCGGAACATCCACAACAACTTCATCTAACAGAGATCCCAGAAATACCGGCATGGAAGCCGCCTGAGTTGCTGCGAACACAGCGTCGCCCCATACATTTCCAGTAGTACCGCCCCAGAATAATACGTTTAACGGAGTGGAGATCACAACCGCAGCAAGACCGGCTGCACAAGCTGTAAGAATTGCCTTCGGGAATGATTTCATAAATCCAAGGCGGGCCATGATTCCAACTGCCGCGCCAATACCTAAGCTTGTCAATGCATAGATAAGCGTAATATTATCTCCCGCGGAAAAACCATAGATCAGGTTGTTCGCCGCACCGCAGATCGCGCCGATGATCGGACCGCCAAGGCATCCACCGATGCATGTTCCGATAGAATCCAGCCATAACGGAAGTTTTAATACACTCGCAAACAGCTTTCCAAGATAATTGATACCGATGCAGGCTGGGATCAGCACGATCACTGCCGCATCAAACTTTGTTTTAAATAAATTCTTCATACCTCATATACCCTTTCTTTTTTCTTGATCTTCATCCTTGCCAGTTTATCAGGAGCTTCTCACGTCTTTCCTGACCATTCCTCCCAGAAGCACCAGATTCCGCTACCTTAGACTCACTAAAATCTAAGTCAGCAGCATCTGCTCGCTTCCCATACAATATCCTCCCTCCAAAACATACTAAATTGTGACTTCAACGCAACCATCCAGTTGGCGCATCAAGCGCAAAAGCTTCCAAATAGGTAACTGTTCAGTACCTTCACAGTCACGAGCAAAAATCCATGAAAAATTGCCTGCGGCAATGGGATTTTTGCCTACCCGCCTATGTTTTCTTACGGTCAGCGCAGTAAATGCGCAGACCTACTGAACAGTTACCCAGATAGTTGCAATTTAACAACAATTCCCAATAAAGATAGCATTGATTTTGTGTAAAGTCAATGAAAACGCCTGATTTCAAGCAAGATTGTTAATAAAGTAACATTCGTTCCACTTGTAAATTCTCCTCATCAAAACTATACTAAACTTTAGATACACGGTTCTCTCACCAGGCCGCCAAGAATCAGGAGGAATCTCTTTATGGATCAAACAGCAAAAACAAATCAGGATCTATTACTTGTCATTGACATGCAGAATGTCTACACTAAAGGTCAGGAATGGGCCTGCGAAGAAGTCGAAAAAGCATCCGACTCCATTCTCCGCCTTCTAAACAGCCGCGCTCTTTCCCAGGTGATCTTCACCCAGTACCTCGCCGCAAAACACCCGGAAGGCGTATGGAAAGAATACAACAAAGTCAACGCCGCCGTAAACGCAGACCCCTGGCTCAACGAAATGATGTCCGAGTTTCTGCCCTACACAAAAAAATACCCTGTATACACAAAAAGCGTCTACTCCTCCTTCGCCATCCCACAAGTGCGTGAACTCGCAAAACACGCTTCCCACGTCGTGATCTCCGGCGTAGTAGCAGAATGCTGCGTACTCTCCACCGCCCTCTCCGCCATCGATGCCGGATGCAAAGTCATCTACCTCACCGATGCTGTAGCAGGGCTCAATGCGACCTCACAAAAAGAAGCCGAAAATATCCTTTCCTACCTGTCCCCTCTCCACACCAAACTCATGACCACCCAGCAATACCTGGACAGTCTCCTCCAAGAGGAATAAAAACCTCAGATGCTTCACGATCCCCCAACGTCCCCATACTGTCCACATCCTCACGATCCCCCAACGTCCCCATACTGCCCACATCCTCACGATCCCTCAACTTCCTCACACCGCCACAACAACCTCGCGATGCCGCGGCGCCCAAAGGGCCCCCGCGCATCGTCCAGCTTCCGCCACCTCCTCTCTCCCACCACAACCTTCCCTTCATCCCTCACTCCCGCCAACACACAGCGCCGGTGAGACTCCGGGCACGGACCGCCTGGGTGGAGGGAGCTGGCTTCCTCTTGGCTCGCAGGAAAATGCGTTGGAGGCCCGGGGACACTTGTCTGAGCAACGCAAGTTGCGAGTTGTGTCCCCGGGCCTCCGCCCTTAGCATTTTTCTGGGAGCTTAGAGGAACCCTCCCGGAATCCCACTAAGCGTTCGCGCCCGAAGTCTCACCGGCGCGTCCCCCCAGCCACTATGAAATTTAAAAATCAAACAACGACAACTGATTCGACTCCGGAAGTCCCTTCAGGATCCCCAATTCCTCCATCAGATCACAAATCGTCTTACTAACCTTCGTCCTGTTCCTAAAATCCTCTTTGGACAGGAACTTCCCATCCTTCGCCGCCTCCTCGATCGAGTCCGCAGCCTTCTCCCCCAGACCGTCAATACTGTTAATGGAAGGCATCAGCTTGTCCCCCACAACCTGGAAATGTCTGGCCTTCGCCGTATAAATATCCAGCGGCAGAAAATCAAACCCCCGCGCATACATCTCCTGCACGATCCTCATATCCCTGAGCGTATCCTGCTCCTTCTTCGAAAGCGTATCCGCCCTCTTCTTATAATCCGCCAAGTGATATTCCAATTTCTCACGCCCCAAACACATGATCTCATAAGAAAACGCACTTGCACGAATACTAAAAAACGCCGCATAATACGCCAACGGATAAAACACCTTACAATAAGCAATACGCCATGCCATCATAACATACGCCGCTGCATGAGCCTTCGGGAACATATATTTAATCTTCTTACATGACCAAATATACCAGTCCGGCACCCCATGCTTCGTCATCTCCTCTTCCCACTCAGGCTTTAAGCCTTTGCCCTTACGAACCGCCTCCATGATCGTAAACGCAAGACCTTCCTCAAGCCCCTGCTGGATCAGATAGATCATAATATCATCACGCGTACAGATCGCCGTCTGAATCGTTGCCTTCCCCTCCTGGATAAGCGTCTGGGCGTTCCCCAGCCACACATCCGTACCATGGGCAAGGCCCGCAATACGCACAAGGTCCGAAAAATACTTCGGCTTCGTATCAATAAGCATCTGCATTGCGAAATCCGTACCAAACTCCGGAACGCCAAGCGCCCCAAGCTTGCACCCGCCGATGTCCTCCGGCTTGATTCCCAGCGCGTCCGTACTCTGGAACAGACTCATGACCTCCCTGGAATCCAACGGAATATCCTTAACCGGATCCAGTCCCGTAAGATCCTGCAGCATACGGATCATCGTCGGATCATCGTGTCCGAGAATATCAAGCTTCAACAGGTTGTGGTCGATGGAGTGGTAATCGAAATGCGTCGTGATCGTCTTCGTCGTCATATCATTCGCCGGATGCTGTACCGGGGTAAACGAATAGATCATCTCGCCGAGCGGCAGAACAACGATACCTCCCGGATGCTGTCCCGTTGTACGCCGGATGCCGACACATCCCTGAACGATCCGGTTGATCTCACAATTTCTCTTTCTCTCTCCATGCTCCTCAAAATAATTTTTCACATATCCGTAGGCCGTCTTATCTGCCAGAGTACCGATGGTACCCGCACGGAACGTCTGTCCTTTACCGAAGATAACCTCCGTGTAATCGTGGGCGCGGCTCTGGTATTCACCGGAGAAGTTTAAGTCGATATCCGGCTCCTTATCTCCCTTGAATCCAAGGAACGTCTCGAACGGAATATCAAACCCGTCCTTCACCATCGGATGTCCGCACTCTGGACACACCTTATCCGGCATATCACATCCCGCCATACCGCCGTACTTTTTTACCTCCTCCGAGTCAAAATCATAATAATGACAGTTCGGACAATAATAATGCGGGCTTAACGGGTTGACCTCCGTGATACCGGACATGGTGGCAACGAAGGACGAACCTACCGAGCCTCGTGATCCAACCAGATACCCGTCCTCGTTGGATTTCCATACTAATTTCTGCGCAATGATGTACATAACCGCGAATCCGTTGGAGATAATGGAATGCAGTTCTCGCTCCAGACGGTCTACAACGATCTTCGGCAGGTTCTCGCCGTACATCTCATGGGCGCGGTTGTAACAGATGTTCCGCAGCGTCTCATCAGACTTGTCGATGACTGGCGGACACTTATCCGGCCGCACCGGCGCGATCGGCTCACACATGTCGGCGATCATTCTCGTATTTGTGACAACGACCTCATAACACTTGTCACTTCCCAGATACTCAAACTCCGCGAGCATCTCTTCTGTTGTCCGCAAGAACAACGGAGCCTGTTCATCTGCATCCTTAAATCCCATTCCGGCCATCAGGATCTTCCGGTAGATCGCGTCATCCGGATCCATAAAATGCACATCGCAGGTCGCACACACTGGCTTGTTAAACTGCTCGCCGAGGGAAACGATCTTCCGGTTGATATCCATCAGGTCATCCACTGTCTTCACCGTGCTCTTCTCATCCCTCAGCATAAACATGTCGTTTCCCAGAGGCTGGATCTCCAGATAGTCATAAAACTTCACGAGCTTCGCAAGCTCCGCATCCGGCACACCGCGCAGGATCGCCTGGTATAGCTCTCCCGCCTCGCAGGCTGATCCAATGATCAGGCCCTCTCTATACTGGTTCAGCACGCTCTTCGGAATTCTCGGTCTTCTCGAGAAATATTTAAGGTGGGACCATGAGACAAGACGGTACAGATTCACGCGTCCCAGGTCATTCTTTGCGAGAATGATGACATGGTACGTCGGCATCTTCATGATCGTCTCATCGCTCACGTGGCTGAACTCCTCCAGCTGGTCGAGATTCGTCATATCGTGCTGTTTTTTTAACATTTCCACGAATTTCAGGAAAATTCCAGCAGTTGCCTCCGCATCGTCCACGGCACGGTGATGGTTCTCCAGGGAAACACCCAGTGCCTTCGCTACCGTATCCAGCTTAAACCGGTTCAGGTTCGGAAGAAGTGCTCTCGCCAGAGTCACCGTATCCAGGACTGTCGGATCAAAGGGCAGTCCCAAAAGACCCGCATTGTGGGAGATAAAGCTCACATCGAAGGACGCGTTGTGGGCCACAAGAGCCGCATCCCCCACAAACTCGAGGAATCTCGGCAGCACCTTGTCCACCGTATCCGCCCCCATGACCATGGCATCGTTGATCCCTGTCAGACGCTCGATATCGAAGGAGATCGGAACCTCCGGATTCACAAACTCATCCATCCTGTCGATGATCTCGCCATTTCTCACCTTCACGGCACCAATCTCGATGATCTTATTCTTTATCGGCGAGAATCCCGTGGTCTCGATATCGAACACCACATAGTCCCCATCGAGACTCTGATTTCTGGAATTGACGACCATCTCCTTCATGTCGTCCACCAGATATCCCTCGACACCGTAGAGGACCTTAAAAGTATCCCCTTTGTCAAGGGCATGGTTCGCGTCCGGGAACGCCTGGACACAGCCGTGGTCTGTGATCGCCAGGGCCGGCATTCCCCACTTCTTCGCCCGCTTTACCAGGTCCTTTACCTCGGAAACGCCATCCATATCGCTCATCTTCGTATGGCAGTGGAGCTCCACTCGCTTCACCGGGGCATTATCCACACGCTTGGAGGTAAAGTCCTCACTCTTCTTAATGCCCACGATGGAACCGATAGTCAGCTCGCCGTCGAACTTATCAATGGTGGTGATTCCCTTGATCTTGATGAAGTTTCCTTCCTTGATAGCCGCAGTGGCATCCTCCTCCTGCCCTTCTCTTAAGAACATCTTTACAGTAATACTGTCTGTAAAGTCTGTAAGATCGAAGATCATGAGCTTGTTTCCGCTCCGGAGTTCCCGCTTCTCCGCGCGGATCACCTTTCCGCGGATCACGACCTCGCCGATCTCACCGTCGATGTCATGGATATTCACCGCATCGCCCTCAAAATCGCGCCCGAAAAGAACGTCCGGATTTTCCGACTTTCGGTACGGAATCCTTCCATCGGAACCTTTCCGGAAGCCGCCGGAGAATCCGCCTTTCCCCTTCTCGCCGAAGGTCTTCTTCGTGAATCCGCCGCCGTTCCCGTTCTGTCCTCCTCCCGCGGACTTTCCAGCCTGGTTTCCGCCGCCCTTTCCAGCCGCGTCCGTCTTCTGCTTTGCAGCTCCAAAACCGGCCGATGTCTTTGTGCCGGAACCGCTCTTTCCACTGGCTGCCTTCCCCGGATCCGCGCCGGATCTGGCGCCGGAAGCTCCAGAACCGGCCGCACTTTGAGCTGCCATCTGAACATCCGCGTTTCCATTTCCATCCCCGAATGTCCCGTTAAATCCGCCGTTTGACGTTCTTTCATCCCAGGGGGCACTCTCCGCTGCACCTTCTAAGTAATTCTCCTCACTCTGTACACCTAAAACGAGTTCTCCTCCCGGCTTCATGAATACCGGCTGGTCCATCGGGTCTTTCTTTTCACTCTCTTTATATAAAAATTCTACCTCAGCCGCAAGCCCGCAGCGCTCCGTGAAGATCTTTTCCAGTACCCGTCCGACTTCCTTAGACCGCTCCCTGTAGATCAGATTGTCCTCGATGGTCATGACCATCTTATCGTCGGTGACAAACTTCGTGTCCGCCCGGCGGAGAATATTATACTCGATCATGCCGTAGTTCTTTAACTCCATGAGGATACTGTCCCGGTAGACATCGTAGAGCTTCTCCGGGGTATACTGTGCCGAGAGGCGGTATTTCTCTAAGATCTTGATCGTGATCGGTCTCCCCGGGAACAGTTGTTTCGCGATCCCCTCCTCTAAGGCATAAATATTCTTTTTATGGATCAGCCGGGGACTCCGGATATAAACACGAATAGAGCTTCTGTCCTTTGTCATGGTGACCTTTTCCACCACAACAAGCTTCAAAAGCTCTTTCAGTTCATCAGCAATATTAAGCCCCGGGAAAACTTCAAGGAATGGTTTTTCCATACTTATTTCTGCATCTCCTGCATCTTCAAAAGCTCTTCCCGAAGAACGGAAAGAAGTTCATGTTCCGGTACCTTTTTGATGATCTCTCCCTTTTTGATCAGGAGACCTTCGCCGATTCCACCGGCGATTCCGATATCCGCACTTCTCGCCTCGCCAGGTCCGTTGACCACGCAGCCCATAACGGCTACCTTCACATCAAGATCCATGCCGGATACCATATCCTCTACCTGATTTGCCAGGTGAATGAGGTCGATCTGGGTTCTTCCGCAGGTCGGACAGGAAATAACTTCCACGCCGCCCTTCCTGAGCCCTAACGTTTTCAGGATCAGTCTCGCGCTCTTTACTTCCTCCACCGGATCTCCGGTTAAGGAGACACGGATCGTATCGCCAATCCCCTCATGGAGAATGATTCCAAGACCCACGGAGGACTTGATATTTCCGGAAAGCAGTGTTCCGGACTCTGTGATTCCCACATGAAGCGGATAATTCGTCTTCTTTGCGATAAGCTCGTGGGCTGCCACACACATTAAAACGTCGGAGGACTTGATGCTGATCACAAGATTATCGTATCCCAGCTCCTCCACAACGGCCACTTCCTTCAATGCGCTCTCAACGAGAGCTTCCGCCGTCACACCGCCGTATTTTGCGAGGAGGTCTTTCTCCAGAGAGCCACTGTTTACTCCCACGCGGATCGGGATCCCGTACTCTTTCGCCTTGTCGACGACAGCCTTCACCCGCTCTCTCGCCCCGATGTTTCCCGGGTTGATGCGGATCTTATCCGCTCCGCTCTCGATAGCTGCGATAGCCAGCCGGTAATCAAAGTGAATGTCGGCAACCAGCGGAATGTGGATCTGCTTCTTGATCTCGCGGATCGCAGCAGCCGCTTCCATGGTCGGAACCGCCACACGGATAATGTCACATCCGGCGTCCTCCAGGCGGTGGATCTGCTCTATCGTTGCCGCCACATTCTCCGTCTTCGTGTTGCACATGGACTGGATCAGAACCGGATTTCCCCCGCCGATCTTTCTGTCCCCAATCTGAATTTCCTTTGTATGATCTCTATACATACATCTCTCTCCCACTTCAAAAAACGAAATTTCACTCCTGCTAAAATATCATTCTCAAATCATTAAATACAACAAACACCATAAATGTCATGAGCAGTGCCATCCCGGCCATATTCACCGCGCTCTCCACTCTCTGGCTCACCGGCTGTCTCGTGACGAGTTCCCAGAGTAAGAATACCAGCCGTCCGCCGTCAAGCGCCGGGAACGGGAGCAGGTTCATAACGCCCAGGTTCGCCGAAAACATGACCATAAGATTTAAGAGGTTCATCACCACCGTCACGAATCCGTACTGGGTGTTCTCCTCCACCGTCTGATCAATGATCGTGACAATGCGGACAGGTCCTGCGATATCGTTTGTGGAGACCTTGCCCCCGGCGATCATCTTCAGGCTGTCGATCACCGTGAGGATCCAGTACCGCACCTCGTAGACGCTGTACTGCAGAACCTGCACCAGTGACTCCGGGGCATCCCGGTGTCCCTGAAGAATGACGCCGAGGTAATACCTGCCGTCCTTAAACTCCGGCTGGATCACCGTGTGTTCTGTCGTCCACGACGATGATGTTTCGTCATATCGTCTATACTCCACCTGCACGGGATCCTGTCCGGCCGTCATCAGGTACATGGAGATCTCCCTGGAAAGATGGATCTTTCTGCCATCAAGCTTTGTGATCACATCGCCCTCTTTCAGTCCAGCCGTCTCCGCAGGCATTCCCTCGGAGGTTCCGGCGATGACTGCAGGATCGATTCCGGCCCAGGATAAGATCACCAGGGAAAAAACGAACGCCAGGATAAAGTTGAAGATCGGTCCTGCGGCGATCACCGCCATCTTCGCCAATGGTCCCTTATCAAAGAAGGAAACTCCCTTCACATCCGGGACTTCTTCCTTTTCATCCTCATCTTCCCCGAATTCTCCAAGCATCGCACAGGAGCCGCCGAGGGGCAGAAGCTTTAAGGAATACCGGATTCCGGTCTTTTGGCTCACCCATGAGAGAAGTCTCGGTCCGAATCCCACCGAGAACTCCACCACGGCAATCCCGTTTAACCGCGCCAGGAGATAATGTCCAAATTCATGAAACAGGATGATTCCGCCAAGGACAACCACCGCTGCCAGATACCCAAGATTCAACTTTAATATTCACCTGCTTTCATTAAAACATCATAACTATTCAGTACCTTCATAGTTACATGCAAAAATCTATTCCAGATCAGCTTGGCTGATGGGATTTTTGCTTTCCAGCTCAGGTTTTCTTATGGTCAGCGCAGCAAGTGCGCAGACCTCCTGAACAGTTACAAAATATCATTCAAGCTTTGCACATACCTTTGATGTGTAAAACAGAGTTTTTCAATCATTATACAGCTTTAGAAATTCCACTGCTTCTTCAGGAACTCGTAAGTCTCCGCTTCCGCGTCAAGCACCTCATCCAATGACGGATGGGCGATCTTCTTATGATGTTCCATCGCAGCCTTGATCATATCCGTGATCTCCAGATAGCTGATCTTCTTTCCGAGGAACTTCGCAACCGCAAACTCGTTCGCCGCGTTAAACACTACCGGCACGGAACCTCCAGCTTTTCCGGCATCTCTCGCGAGGGCCAGACCGCGGAAATTCTCGTAATCCGGCTTGTCGAATATGATTTCCTTCATGGACCAGAAGTCGAGACGTTCTCCCTTCATTGGTCTGCGCTCCGGGTAATAGAGGGCATACTGGATCGGAAGCTTCATATCCGGCGTTCCAAGCTGCGCCATCACAGCGCCGTCCTCAAACTGTACCATAGAGTGGATCACACTCTTCGGCTGCACGACTACCTGGACATCGTCCATTCCCACATCAAAAAGCCATTTCGCCTCCATGACCTCGAGACCTTTGTTGACCATGGTGGAACTGTCGATGGTGATCTTCGCTCCCATGGACCAGTTCGGATGCTTTAAGGCGTCCTCCACCTGGACATTCTTCATCTGCTCTCTCGTCCATCCGCGGAACGGACCACCGGATGCCGTTAATAGGATCTTTTCAATCTTATTCCCGTGTTCCCCGTTTAAACACTGGAAAATCGCGCTGTGCTCACTGTCCACCGGAAGAAGACGGACCTTTTTCTCCTTCACGAGTGGGATGATGAGATGCCCCGCAGTGACAAGAGTCTCCTTGTTTGCCAGGGCAATGTCCTTTCCTGCCTCAATAGCTGCCATCGTCGGGCGGATGCCGATCATGCCCACCACTGCCGTCACGAGGATCTCATATCCTTCCATGACCGCAATCTCCAAAAGTCCTTCCATGCCGGAGACGATCTTCGTGCCTGTATCTGCCACACGGACAGCCAGCTCTTTTGCCTTCTCCTCGTCCCAGACACCGCAGATCTTCGGGGAGAATTCACGAATCTGGCTTTCCAGTGCATCGATGTTTCTTCCCGCCGCGATTCCCACAACTTCAATATCTCCGTTTGCACGGACTACATCCAAAGTCTGGGTTCCGATGGAACCTGTGGAACCCAGAATAGCAATTCGTTTCATCTCTTTGTCCTTTCCTACCGGATGCCCATAAACATGATGGCGAAATAAATCGCCGGGGCGGTAAAGATCATACTGTCAAACCGGTCTAAGATTCCGCCATGGCCAGGGATCAGATTTCCGTAATCCTTGATGTCATGGTTTCTCTTGATGGCGGAAGCCGCCAGATCTCCCACCATGGAGATTACCGCCGCGATGGCGCAGGCAGCTCCCGAGATCACGCCCGGATTTATCACCTGGATCATATTGTTCTTAAAGAAGGTCCCGTAGAGGAATCCTAAGACTGCCGCGCCCACGACACCTCCGATGGCACCCTCCACGGTCTTTTTCGGACTCAGCTTCGGGGTCATCTTGTGCTTTCCGAAAAGCTTTCCCGCGCAGTAGGCGAAGGTATCACAGCCCCAGGAACTTAAAAGGATCAGCCACACGAGGTATTTTCCGTCCGGCATCTCCCGCACCTGATAGAGGTAGGAGAACATGATCCCCACATAGAAGATTCCAAAGAACGCCACCGTGATCTGCTCCGTCCCGTACTTCGGGAACGTCACCACGTAGATCGTCATTAAGATCATGAGGGAAATGATAGCGAGGAACGTTACGTACTGCTCCCTGTTTCCCATGATCCAGTAATAAGCAACGACAGCCGCATATCCCACAAACCCCGGTGCCGATCTCTCGATCTTCATGACCCGGTAAAGCTCATAAAGTCCGATCAAGGAGATCGCCATGGAGCCGAAATAAAGGACTGTACTGCCCTCAACAAGCAGAAACGCCGCAATGATCACAAGGACGATTCCGCTGATCAGTCTTGTCGTAAACATAAGATCACCTCTTACTCCGTTTTTACCGCCGTAACTCCTCCGAACCGGCGTTCTCTCTTATTGTACTGGCGGATCGCGTTCAATAATTCTTCCTTATTGAAATCCGGCCACAGGCATTCTGTCACGTAAAGTTCTGAGTACGCGAGCTGCCATAACAGGTAGTTAGAGAGGCGAAGCTCCCCGCTGGTGCGGATCATGAGATCCGGATCCGGGATTCCTGCCGTGTCCAGGTAGGACGCGAAAACTTCCTCCGTCATATCCTCCGGCGCGATCTTCCCTTCCTCCACATCCGTCATGATCTTTCTCACTGCTCTCGTGATCTCATCGCGGCTTCCGTAGTTTACGGCGATCACAAAGGTCATTCCTGTATTTTTTTTTGTCTTTTCTTCCAGGACATTGATCGCATCTACGATATCCGACGCAAAACGGCCTCTCTCGCCGATCATGCGGACACGGATGTTGTTCTTTTCAGCCATTGCGAGAAGTCTCTTCGCGTAGAAACGGAATAACTGCATCAGCGCACCGACTTCCTCCTCCGGGCGTTTCCAGTTTTCTGTGGAAAATCCGTAAACTGTCAGATACCGGATTCCAAGCCGTGCTGCGTCCTCAACGACCTGCTCCAGTGTCTCACAGCCCTTTTTATGTCCAAGCTGTCTCGGAAGTCCGCGCTTCTTCGCCCATCTTCCATTTCCGTCTAAGATCAGCGCCACGTGGGCGGGAATCTTTAAGTTCTCTTCCATGATTGTTCTCCCTTTATCCTTTAGCTCGTTGCCCGCGCAGACTATGAGAAACGTAAGCATTTCTCAAGTTGCCGCGTCTTCTACACTCTGTTCCGGTCGTTGCTGGACAAGCGCCACTGGCGCTTAGCAACGTCAAAACCTCGTGCAAGCACGGGCCTTGACTCGTTGCCCGCGCAAACAAACGGGGACAGGAAAACTTCCCCTGCCCCCTGTCTGTTTTGTGTAGTAGGAAACTCCGATTAAACGGTAAGAATTTCCTTTGTCTTGTTCTCAACGGCCTTGTCGATCTTCTCGATGGACTTGTCGGTAAGCTTCTGGACTTTCTCGGTGAGCTCTTTTAAATCGTCCTCAGAGATCTCATCGCTCTTCTCCATCTTCTTGAACGCTTCATTCGCGTCGCGGCGGATATTGCGGATCGCTACCTTAGCGCCGTCGCCTTTTTTCTTAACATCCTTTGCAAGCTCTTTACGTCTCTCCTCTGTGAGCTCCGGGAATACGAGACGGATCACGGAACCGTCGTTGCTCGGGTTGATTCCAAGCTCGGAGGTCTGGATCGCCTTCTCGATCGGGCGGATCAGACTCTTCTCCCACGGCTGGATCAGGATCATTCTTGCCTCCGGAACGGAGATATTTCCGACCTGCTGGATCGGTGTCGGTGTTCCGTAGTAATCCACTTTGATCTTGTCAAGTACATGCGGGTTCGCACGTCCTGCGCGGATGGATGCGTACTCGTTTAAGAGGGCATCGATGGATTTTTCCATTTTCTCTTCATATACTTTTAATTCTTCGCTCATGGTTTCCTCCTGTTATCAGACGGTAACGATCGTACCGTTAATTTTTCCCTGCATGGCGTTCGCGATTCCATCCTTTTCGTTCAAGGAGAATACTGCCATCGGCATTTTGTGTTCCATACACATAATAGAAGCAGTCAGGTCAACGACACCGAGCTGCTTGTCGATCACTTCCCGGATCGAGATCTCGTCATACTTTTTCGCATTCGGATTTACCTTCGGATCACTGTCGTATACGCCGTCGATGGACTTTGCGAGGAGAATGCAGTCCGCATCCATTTCGATCGCCATCAGAGTGATCGTCGTGTCTGTAGAGAAATACGGCTGTCCGATTCCACCGGCAAAAAATACGACCATTCCGTGCTCAAAGTACTTGTTTGCACGGTCCTTGGAGAACAGTTTTGTCATATTTCCGCACTCAAACGGGGTCAGGATCTGCGTCTTCATTCCCGCGTTCCGGAAGATCTCGGATACATAAATACAGTTCATGACAGTCGCAAGCATTCCGATCTGGTCGGCCTTCGGGCGGTCGATGGCATCGCTTGTGCGTCCGCGCCAGAAATTTCCGCCGCCGATCACAACGCCGACCTGTACACCTGCATCAACAGATGCCTTGACCTGTCTTGCAACTTCTTTTACCGTATCTTCGTCAAAGCCAGTCTTTTTCGGACCTGCAAGGGCCTCTCCGCTGAGCTTTAAAAAAACTCTTCTGTTTTTCATTTTCTCTGATCTCCTCGTAATCTTCTGTGACTGTTTCGTTCCAGTCGCCACAAATCTCTTTTTCCTTTCCACAGGGCAGACCACGACCGCCCCGCGGACTTAGGATAAGTATAACACACTTTCGTCTGTTTGCCAACAGTTTCAGAGCGGCAGGATCCGCTTGTGGATGTTTCCCTGTCCTACCTCTTTTTATCTTCCCGGAAGCTCTTGAGCACCAGTGTTGTCGGATACCGGTACGCGTAGGTGCAGCTCTTCATAAGCTCCACTTCCTCCGGATTCCTGCACACGCTGAGGATCATATTTTCTTCTTCAGAGGTCAGGTACGCCTCCCCGTTTCCGTCGCGTTCCTTGATATCTTTATAGATCCGGTATTTCTTATAAAAATCCGGGCAGGATCCCTGGCGCATCTTAACCGGCTCCGGAACGATATTGACCCGGTACTGATCCGACATTCTGGCTAAAATGTTGTGGATCCTTTCACAGTATTCCCTCGAGACGAGTCTCGGTGAAGGAATACAGATCATATAGTTCATAATTGTGCCTTCCTTTGTCGTTTTTGAAAAGCAGATGACAGACTTCTGCCACATGCCTGCACTAGTATAGCATGAAATCCGCGTCTTGTGAACCACAAAATGCAGGCAGCCGCACCGCCAGGTATTCCATGTCACCTCCATGCAGAGAAAAAAACACCCGCGGCCGGATCGCTCCATGCCGCGGGCATATAATTCATCGTAACTATTCAGTGCATTCATTCATAGTTACAATTCTACCTATATCAGTGCTTCTTCTCCTCGTCCTTCAACAGGTTCGTCATGCTGTGCATGCTGATGCACAGAGTGGATGTGTTGTGAAGCAGGGCAGATGTCGCCGGTGCAAGCATGCCCATCACGCCTAAGATGATGAGACCAAAGTTGAAGCTGATGACGAAGCGGTAATTTCTGTGAACACGCCGCATCAGCGCATTGCTGATTGCCTTTAAAGTCGCAAGCTGGAACATTGCGTCCTCGGAGATCGTGATGTCCGCGATCTCTCTTGCGATCTCGGCGCCCTCGCTGATCGCGATGCCGACGCTTGCCGCGGAGAGAGCCGGGGAATCGTTGATTCCGTCACCCACCATGATAACCTTATGGCCTGCGTTTTTCTCCGCTTCAACGAAGTTCGCCTTATCCTCCGGAAGGACCTCGGAGTGATGCTCGTCCACGCCGACTCTTGCGGCGATGGCGCGGGCCGTTCTCTCGCTGTCTCCTGTCATCATGACGATCTTCTTGATACCAAGCTTTCTGAGCTCCTTCATAACTTCCGGAGCTTCCGGACGGAGCGGATCCTCGATGCAGATCACAGCCGCCAGTCTTCCCGCGATCGCGAGATACAGGTGGGAGTACTCTGCCGGAAGGGCTTCAAATTTCTCTTCTTCGCCCTCCGGGACTACACACTGCTCGTCCTCGAATACAAAGTGGTAGCTACCGATCACGACTTTGTCCTCGCCGATATGGGATGCAATTCCGTGTGCAACGATATAGTCAACCTTAGAGTGCATCTCCTCGTGGACAAGTCCGCGCTCTCTGGAGGCCGCAACAACCGCGTTCGCCATGGAGTGCGGGAAGTGCTCCTCTAAGCAGGCAGCGATCCTTAACATCTCAGCCTGGTCTCGTCCCTCGAAGGTCACAACGTCTGCAACCACCGGCTGTGCCTTTGTGAGGGTGCCTGTCTTATCGAATACGATGGTGTCCGCCTCAGCGACTGCTTCCATGAAGGAGCCGCCTTTGACAGTCATCTTGTAGCTGCTTGCCTCTCTCATAGCAGAGAGTACGGAAAGCGGCATTGCGAGCTTCAACGCACAGGAGAAGTCAACCATAAGGATCGAGATCGCCTTTGTCACATTTCTTGTGAGAAGGTAAGTAACGATGGTTCCGCCGAGACTCCACGGAACGAGAGCGTCCGCAAGTCCGGATGCCTTTGTCTCTAAGGAAGACTTTAACTTCTCGGACTCCTCGATCATCTTCACAATGCGCTCGAATCTTGTGGATCCAGCTGCTTTCTTGACGCGGACGATGAGGTTTCCTTCCTCGACCGCGGTTCCGGCATAGACGTACATGCCGTTCTCCTTGCGGACCGGCTCAGACTCACCGGTCATTGATGCCTGGTTTACCATCGCCTCGCCGGAATCTACAATGCCGTCAAGCGGGATCACGCTGCCGACGCGGACGGAGACGAGATCTCCTTCCTTAATATCAGAGATCGGGACAAGTACTTCCCCGTCCTCTGTCTTCTGCCATACTCTCTCGATATTTAAGGACATGCTGCCCGCAAGATCGCTGACAGACTTCTTGTGGGTCCAGTCTTCCAGAAGCTCACCGATTCCGAGAAGGAACATAACGGATCCTGCTGTGTTGAAGTCGCACCGCAGCATGGACACCGTGATCGCCGTCGCATCGAGGACCTCGACCTCAAGCTTTCTTCCCGCAAGCTTTCTGATGCCTTTAATAACGAATGGAACAGACTGGATCGCTGTCCATACCGCACGGACCGGAGCCGGAAGGAAGATCTTTGTAAGGCATCTTGTAAGACACTTTGTCACGAGCTTTTCCTGGAACTCCTGATTTAACTCTCTCGTGCTTGTCACAGGCACGATCTCGTTTAACTCTTCATCGTCAAAGGAGAACCTTAAGATCTCAGCAATGAGATCTTCCTTTGAGCCTGTGTACGTGATCGCCGCATCTCCGATTCTCTCATATACCTTTGCTGCCGTTACCTGCGGAAGGGATGCGAGATAAAAGGAAAAGAGGTCCGCCTGTCTGACTGACAGGCGGCCTCTGGTGAGATGGATTCGGATACGGCCCTTGATATCATGTTTTACCGTAAATCTGATTCCTGATTTCATAATGATTATTCAGCGTCCTCTGCTTTTTCTGTTGTCTCTGTGAAGTCTTCTGCTGCTTCCTCTTCCTCACCGAATGCTTCTTCAGCACGTGCTCTGTTGATCTCCTTAGCCTCTGCAAGAACATCCTCAGCGTTTGCCTGGATGTTGGAAGCTGTTGTCATAACGCACTCTTTTGCGCGGAGACCTGCTGCGAGGCAGTTGATGTATAACTTCTTAGCGTCCTGGCTTCCGAGAACCTTGACACCAGCTGTCCCGAAAAGAACACCGCCTGCGAATACTGCAACATTTTTTAATTTCAAGCATTTCTTAACATCTAACATTTTAAATTCCTCCTGTAAGTAAAAGATATAATTTAACCTATTGTGCTATTTCAAATAAAACGTTTAAAAACTTGTAAAAACCGCAAAGAATCCCTGTTTTTTTGATAA
>NZ_WQPW01000096.1:128715-147859 GCF_018785465.1 Clostridium sp. MCC328 | reverse complement strand
GTTGTATTGCCTACAAATAGGATAGCACATTTTGTTGAAGTTTCTTTATATTATTTTATCTAGCACAACAGGTTAATTTAATAGTAAATGATCTGTCCTGTTTAAAGCCTGCTGACCTGGCTTTTAGCTGCCGGATCACTTGTGCTTATATCCGGTATACATCACCATAGCAAAGCAGAAAACAGTTGCCCACGCCCAGAATTTATGGTGTTTCATCGGTTTTCACTCCCTTGCATTTTACTTGGCAGAACGCCGAAAACCGGAAGGCTTTCAAGCATTTTCCACATGGTAACTCTTCGCCCCCAAGTTAGTCAATCATAATATTTTATGTTGAAAAATTTTGTCATTTTCTGATAATTTACAGTCATTCCTAACTCTATGACCTGCTGTTTTCTCCGCGTTTATGACGCACTGAAGGAACAGCATTTTTCTTTCTCTTTTTCGGTCTGTCTGAGACCGTTCTTTCCGTGGAACTCCGGGGCGATAACCTCGTTTTCCCCGTCTGCGCGCACTCCTGTTTCATCCGTAAATACATACTGGTAAACGCGCTTTAAGACGCCCATCTCCTCCAGCATGCGGATCGTGCGGTAGACTGTGGAAAGGCCCACGGTGGAATCTCTCTGTACCGCCTCATAGTAGACTTCCTTGCAGTCGGTCCAGTTCTGTTCTAAGATCACATCAAGGATGACCATTCTCTGCTTTGTAATACGCTTCCCAAGTCTCTGGAACTCATTAACGATGTCTTTCTTCTGCCACATCCGGCATCCCTCTCATTCCTAAAAAGTGTGTTCCTGCCCTGCAGAGAGCCAGGCATTTGGAGTTTCAACCGAAACCGTTTTTTCGTTTACGCCTGCTTCCACTCGATATTGCGGAGCACATAGCCGGCCTTGCTCACGATGTCACGGATCTCACGGTCTGTCAGTTTTGTCTTCATGCGGACATCGGCTTTCTTCTTCTCGAGGTTTACCTCAGCCCAGTTGCCATCCTTCTCATTGAACGCATTCTCCACATGGAGCTTGCAGTGTTTGCATTTCATGCCGTCCACTCCGATGACTGCGTAGTACGGATAGTCTGAAGCATTTTTATCCTGCACTTTGATCTTCTTTTCTACATCTTTCGTTCCGCAGCAGCCATAGGTGAACTGGCGGATCGAACCTTTCACCGCGAAGATCGCGACTACGATCAATGCGACGATAATAATACCATTTATCATGACGGATCACGCCTCCTCTTAATTTTCAGAAACTACAGTTTTTTCATTCCACCATGAGGTATCTTCTTTCATTTGTTAGTTTCTACTAACAAAGATTAGCACCAACTAACCGTCTTGTCAATCCTCTTTGTCACTTTTTTGACATTTTATTTCAATACAAAAAATACTCTCATCCCTGACAGTGCCGCTCTTCTCATACTGGCTCTTCGCCTGCTCTCCGGAGACAGGCATCTGCAGTTGTTCCTGCTGCCCTCTTCTCTTTTTATTTTGCATAAAGTTTTACTTTAGCGGAACTTTCAAAAATGAATGTGCCTTGGCACATTCTCGCGCGAGCTATTACGCAAAACAGGCAGCCTGTCTCCAGTCTGCCCATCTCTATATAATATTCATTTACTGTGCGATCGAAAACATCTCATTCACGGTCTTCGAATCCAGGCTGTGGTTGTATACAAGATTCTCATACTCCACCAGCTGTTCCTTCCAATCGTAGTCCCCGCTCTCCGCGTCCTCCCAGCTGTGGTAGGTTCCGTCGAATTCCCAGATTCCAAGGTGATGGATGATCGGAAGCTTTTCGGAAAGCTGTAAGAGGAATTCGTTATACGGAGTCAGTGACAGGTTCGCGCGCTTTAATACATAGGAGGAAAGGTAAATTGCACCTAACCGTCCCATGTCCTCCGAAGGCTGGTCGTAGTTGGTCCAGATCACAAACGGGGTCTCGTACCAGACCATTTTCTGCTCATTCGGAACCTTCGCACTCTCCACGCCCATAGCCTCATCGAAGAACTCGTCCTCGATTCCCGGCTGATGGTCGCCGAACATGACGATCATCGTCGGCTGGTCGCACTGGGAGAAATAGTTTACAAGCCACTCAAAAGCTTCATCAGATTTCTTCACGAGGGACAGATACATGTCTGCCTCCGGATACTTTCCTTCCATGTCCCCGGTGAGCCATACTTCCTGGTCAAAATTCGCGTATGGGATCGTATAGCCGCCGTGGTTCTGCATGGTCACATTAAAGAGGAACAGCTTGTCATCCGGATTTGCCTTCTGCTCGATATACTCGGTGATGACCTTAAAATCGCTCAGGTCACTGATATAATTTCGAAGTTCATCCCGGCCCTCGTAGGCGCTGATATCCATGAAATCGCTGAAGCCCATGTTGTTGTAGCAGATGCGGCGGTTCCAGTTCTCAGCCGGGTACGGGTGCATGGCAACCGGTATATATCCCTGATCCCTCACCGTGCTGACCATGGAGCGGACGCCCGGATTTACATAGAACTGATAAGCCACACTTCCTCTCGGCATCAGATACATAGAGTCACCGATCAGAAATTCAAACTCAGAGTTGCTGGTCATGGCACCAAATACCGGCATGCAGAGCTTTCCTTTTACGGTGTTCTCCGTCAGGCTGTGGAGAAACGGGAGATAATCGATATTGGTCGTAAAATCTCCGTCCACCGCCAGATCGGAAAGGCTCTCGTTCATGATACAGATCATATTCGTCGGCTGGACCGCGTCCCCGGACGCCACCACTGCAGCAGTCTCCCCATTCCGCTCCTTCTCACTGTCCACATATTTGTCGCAGATTTCCTGGATCTTCGCCTGGGAGTAACCTCCCGGCGCTTTCTTTACGAGATATTTGATCGAGATTGCGGAGGACAGGATATAGCCATTCTCTGCGTAGGAGGTCATCGGATCCCAAAGGTTTACCTCCAGAGACAGGCCTGAGATCATAAAGTTATAAAAGCAGGCGATAAACACAGCAACCGCACCAGCAGAAACGCTGAATACCGCTGCTCTTTTCTTTTTTCCTTTTACCCGCACAAACACAAACTGCGCCAGCGCGTTCCATATGATCAGGAGAACACCGCAGATGATCATCATAAATGTCGGGGTGTAATCGTAGCTTCCTGCAACCGTCATCGCGGTCTTCACCGCCAGAACATCGCCCATCATGATCGGACGGCTTCTGAAGGAAACGACAAACGCCTCCGCCAGGGAGATCGCATAGAGGAGCACAGAAGAGACCGGAACGGAAATCCGGGTGCTGCCGGAGATTCCGAATACCAGAAGGTACAGCGCGAACATCCATACAATGTTGAGCACCGCGTTCTTCGGAAGTACCGTCGCAAAGTTTCCGGTCACGAACTCGAACATGACATAGGAGAACACCGGCGATAATAAAAATAATGCGATAGCGCCTGCATGTTTCAGTCTGTGGTCTTCCCTCTCTTCATACTCCCCTGTTCTTTCTTCAAACTTTTCGTCCATATACGTTTATTTCACTTTCTAAATCTGTCTGTCAGAAACTTGTTCAGCAAAATCTCATCCGCAGGGCTTGCCACCGGCAGCTGCTTCCGGATCCATAGCAATTTAAAAGAACTGCCGTCGATAGTTTTCCAAGTGCATAGCCGCCCAAACGTGTGCCTGCTGGACTTTTATCTTCTATTACATTAATTTCTATGGGAATTCTCTCCCTCACGGATCGCCCAGCGCATCTTCGTGGATCTCGCCCTCGGATTTCTCTGACATTCCTCCGCGGACGGGCGGATCACATCGTTTGCCACGTCACTGTAAAGTCCATCTTTTTTGCCTTCTTTGAAGTAATACTTTACGAGACGATCCTCGCCGGAATGGAACGTCAGGATCGCCGCTCTTCCGCCCGGTGCCAGGATACCCGGAAGCTTTGTAAGGAAACTTTCCAAAACCTCAAATTCCTGGTTTACATCGATCCGGAGTGCCTGGAAACATCTCTGGCAGGACTTCTTCACCGCTTCCTTACGCTCTTTTTCCGGAATGAAGGAAAGTGTTGTCTCAATGACTTCCTTAAGCCCTGTCGTCGTCTCAATATACTGGCGCTTTCTATTTCTCTTCGCAATCTCCCTCGCGATCTCCTCCGCATACGGCTCGTCGGAATTTTCCACAAACATTCCGGCGATTTCTTCCATATCCATCTGCTTTAACCGCTCCGCCGCGGAGATCCCCTTTTCCGGATTCAGTCTCAGGTCTAACGGACCGTCCGCCTTGTAGGTAAATCCGCGTTCCGGGTTATCGATCTGCATGGAGGACACACCGAGATCCGCCAGAACGAAATCAAAAAGTCCGGTCTCCGGGACAAGCTTATCGATATCCGCGAAGTTCATCTGCTTCACCGTAAGGATGTCCTCGTCAAATCCGCGCTCCTTTAACCGTGCCTTCGTCTTCACGATCTCAATGGGATCCACATCAAGGCCGTACATGTGTCCCTGTCCCTCGAGTTTCTTCAACATCTCCGTTGTGTGCCCGCCGTAACCCAATGTAGCGTCAAGCCCCTGCATTCCCGGCCTGATATCCAGGAAATCCAGGATCTCGTTCACACAGATCGAGATGTGCATGCCTGCCGGAGTGCTGCCTTTTTTGATGACCTTCTCGACCGTATCAGCATATTTCTCCGGATTCTGTTCTTTATACTTTTCCTCAAACCGTTTCGGATGTGTCCCGCTGTAACGGACACGCCGCTTGTGTACCGGTGCTCCCTGTACCTCTTTTTCTTCCATGTCAAAACCTCGTATTTATCGCTGTTTTTCTACACATACCGGTTTATCTTAACATATTCTTCATATAAATGTAAAGTATCTTTTCGTTGACAGAAATTACGGCTCTTCCGGAGTGCTGCCGTTCACGCCCAGCCAGATAGCCACCGGTTTTTCCAGTACTTCACACTCCTAATCACTCAATCGTCAAAATCCTGTCATCTTTGTTCGAGATGCGCATATATTTCAAATTTGTCATCTTTTTTCTAAATATTCTGCCTTTTACTTGTTTTTGCATCATAAAACTGATATAATGATTTTATTGTAACTGCTCCGTGTTTCCGTGTCTTCGATCAGCGAAAAAACTCAAAACGCTGGTCTGACGGACAGTTATCATATAATTACAATACCTGGAGGGATGCTACATGAAAGGCAACATTATCGTTGGACAGTCCGGTGGCCCGACTGCCGCTATCAATTCCAGTCTCGCAGGCGTTTACCGCACCGCTATCGACCGCGGAGCAAAAAAAGTATACGGCATGCGTCACGGCATTCAGGGTCTCTTAAACGAAGATTATATCGATCTTTCTGAACATATCCAGACGGATCTGGACGTAGAACTTTTAAAACGCACACCTGCTGCCTATCTCGGATCATGCCGCTATAAGCTCCCGGAGATCCATGAGGACATTGCTACATACGATAAAATCTTTTCTATTCTTGACAATCTTGAGATCGAGTGCTTTATCTATATCGGCGGAAACGATTCCATGGATACGATCAAAAAGCTGTCCGACTACGCGATCTTAAGGGGTCATCCAACCAAATTTTTAGGCGTTCCGAAGACTATCGACAACGATCTCGCCCTGACCGACCACACACCGGGATACGGCAGCGCAGCGAAATACATCGGAACATCAGTGAAAGAGATCATCCAGGACAGCCAGGCGCTGATCTACGATAAGGGCCTGGTCACCATCGTCGAGATCATGGGCCGAAACGCCGGATGGCTCGTTGGTGCCGCGGCGCTCTCCAAGGGCGAGGATTGCGATGGCCCGGACCTGATCTATGTCCCGGAACTTCCCTTCGATATCGACAATTTCCTTGTCCGCATTAAGGAACTCCTGGCAGAAAAGACTTTCGTTGTGGTCGCCGTCTCCGAAGGCATCCGCCTGGCGGACGGACGTTATGTGTGTGAGCTCACCGACGGTGTGGATTTCGTTGACGCCTTCGGCCACAAGCAGCTCACAGGCACCGCGAACTATCTTGCCCGCCGTCTGGCTCAGGAGATTGGCTGCAAGACGAGAACCATAGAGCTTAGCTCCATGCAGAGAGCGGCCTCCCATCTGGCATCCCGAATCGACATTCTGGAAGCTTTCCAGGTCGGCGGTGCCGCCGTGAAGGCAGCCGACGAGGGCGATACCGGTGAGATGGTCATCATCAAACGTCTCTCCGATGACCCGTACCAGTCCACCACAGACCTTAGAAATGTCCACAAGGTCTCCAATGTGGAAAAAGTGGTCCCGAGGGAATGGATCACCGAGGACGGTACCTACGTCACCGACGAGTTTATCAGCTATGTCCGCCCGCTGATCCAGGGTGACGTATCACCAGTTATGGTGGACGGAATTCCGCGATATCTGTATCATAAGAAGAAATAATGGCAGAAACCTTTTTCCCTGCCGCGGCGGGCCACAACGGCTGCAGCTTTTTATAACCGCATAAGTTTCCTTTAAGGATTTCTAATGAGCTTAAAAGACCTCCTACAGGAATACAGAACCATAAACTTAGATTCTGTCTCCTGGGAGGTCTTTCTTTATTCATCTTTATTCATTCCTGCTGCCATCATTCATGGTTTCCAGGCTTTCCAATGATTCCGACAGGCACTTTCTGACATTTTTACGCGTCAGATCTTGAAAACGCATTCTTCATGGAATTGCTGAGCTCAAAGAGCACATGATCCAGGGTATTTCCTGTCTCCTCTTTTAACATCTTCGCGATCTCGCGGTTCGCTTCTTCTAAAAGTCTTCTGCTCTCCGCCGGATCCGTAACCTTCGCCGCCTCTTTATCATACTTGTTGAGCAGCGCATGCCCCTTCGCCTCCACAGCGTTCTGGTAGCGCTCGATGTGGATCGCGGATTTTGCGAAGGACGCGTCCGCCATAGCCGCGATCATTCTCGCAGACCAGTAGAAGTTCTCTGTAGAGACTTCCTTCGTGGTGTTCGCAAGGTACTCCGGTGTCTCGTCCACAGCCGCGTAGAACGGAACCAGGGTGTTGAACGCGTTTGACGCGAAAGCCAGCCACTGGACCGCCTGACAGTTTGCCGGGGCACCCGGGCGCATCTGGATCAGAGCAAGGAAATCATTGCGGTTGATGCCGATAGCGCGGTATTTGCCCTTCTGGAGTCCGTCACCGCTCTTTGCGTACGGATCGTAAGGGGTTCCCTGGAAATGGGAGGAAAGAGCATACTTGACATCCTCCACCGTGATCTTCTTCTCCGGAACCATGCTCCACGGGATATCGTCGGATTCCGGTCTGTAGTCCGCGTCCGGTCCGTCCCACTTCTTTGTCTTCGGATTAAAGTAGCGCTCCATGAACCATGCTCTTGGTGTATTGTAGATATGGTCGGAATCACTGTGGCTTCCGAATGCGGCGCGGGCATCAAAATGGCTTCCATTTCCTCCGTTTAAGGAGAGGTCCAGGTGGTTCTCAGCGATAAACTCTCTTAAGTCGGAAGAACACATATGTTCATTCTGCTCGGAGAACGCGTCGTTTAAGTCAAAATCATCGATACCGAACTGGTTCGGCATCACCACGTAACGGTCATCCGGAACACGCTTTGCGATCCAGTGATGTCCGCCGATGGTCTCAAGCCACCAGATCTCGTTGACGTCCTGGAACGCGATACCGTTCATCTCGTAAGTCCCGTACTTCTCCAAAAGACTTCCGAGGCGGATCACACCTTCTCTCGCGCTGCTGATATACGGAAGCGTGATGTACACAAGGTCTTCCTCACCGATTCCACCGACGATCTCCTCTTTTCCGTCCTCCGCCGGCTGTAACTTTACAAGCGGGTCTGCTCCGAGAACACGAGCGTTGGATGTGATCGTTTCCGTAGCTGTCATGCCGACATTCTTTTCATTAACGCCGCTGGCCGCCCAGATTCCCTTTCCCTTAATGGCGTTCGGAACTGCCGTAAACTTCATCGGATCTCCCGGAAGATCGATCTCAGCATGAGAGAGAACAGACTTATAAACCTTCAGCTGCTCCTCCGGGTGGATCACCACAAATTTTTTCGCCGTAAAATGTCCGGAACCGGAATCATCATTTCTCGCGATCATCGTTGAACCGTCATAAGACGCGTTTTTTCCTACAAGAATCGTTGTGCATGCCATGTCAAATACCCTCCAAAACTATAATATGCGGCCGTCACTGTCCGCCAGCCGCGGATACGTCCAGTTTAGTACGCTTCGGAGTTTCTGTCAACTAACTGAGGTACCGCGGCAAAGCAGCACCTCACACAGAACCTCCTGTCAACAGTCTCTTTCAGGTTCATGGTAATCGGCAGCTTCTTCCGAATGCACAGCAGCGCAGAACGCCCCAGGGGAATTTTCTCTCCCTGGGGCATTCTCTTATTTCTTCCAAATATTCAATTACTTAAAGTACTTCACACCACTCTCAAACAGCTTCAGATCCTGCTCGCCTGTGATGTTCTTTGCAACATAGTCGCCGCGTCTCTCAGCATGGCCCATCTTACCGTAGACACGTCCATCCGGGCTTGTGATACCTTCGATCGCCATGAAGGAGCCGTTCGGGTTCCAGTATTCGTCCATGGTCGGAACACCGTTAAGGTCAACGTACTGGGTCGCAACCTGTCCGTTTGCGAAGAGCTTGTCGATCCACTCCTTCGGAGCCACGAAACGTCCCTCGCCGTGGGATACCGGGTTCGTGTAAATACTACCGAGCTCTGCGCCTGCAAGCCACGGGGACTTGTTGGAAACAACCTTTAAGTTAACCATCTTGGAAACGTGGCGTCCGATGGTGTTGTAGGTTAAGGTCGGGGAATCCGGCTTCTGCTCTACGATCTTTCCTTCCGGCACAAGACCAAGCTTGATGAGAGCCTGGAAACCGTTACAGATACCGAGCATTAATCCGTCACGCTCATTTAAGAGCTTCATGATCTCGTCCTTTAATACCTCGTTGCGGAACGCGGTGGCGAAGAACTTTGCAGAGCCTTCCGGCTCATCACCTGCGGAGAAGCCGCCCGGGAACATAACGATCTGGGACTCCTCGATGCTCTTTCTGTAAACTTCAACAGAATCACGGATGTCCTCCGCGCTCATGTTCTTAAATACCTTTGTGATGACCTTTGCACCCGCACGCTCAAATGCCTTCGTGCTGTCGTACTCGCAGTTTGTTCCCGGGAATACCGGAATGAATACGGTCGGAGTGCCGATCTTATGATTGCAGATCACAACGTTCTCTGCCTTAAATACCTCGTTCTTAACTTCTTCTTTCCTGACATCGCTCTCCGTCGGGAATACATCCTCGAGAGCTGCGTCCCATGTCTTTAATGCCTCATCGAGAGTGATGGAGACATTACCGTACTCGAAGGTTGCCTTGTCGGTAACCTCACCGATGACACGGTAGCTCATCTGAAGCTCGCCGACCTTATCTGCCGGAACCTCGCAGACGATATTGCCCCATGCCGGTGCAAAGAAGTCTCTCGGATCCACATCATGCTCGATCTTGACGCCGAGGTGGTTACCAAATGCCATCTTGCTGACTGCCTCTGCGATTCCGTTTGCCTCTGCGGCATACGCGGAGATCACGCGGCCTGCATTGATGTCCTCATGAAGTTTATCATATCCAGCCATGATCTGGGCATAATCCGGAAGATCATAGGAATCTTTTTTAATTTCAAATACAACGATCTTGTTTCCGGCCTTCTTGAATTCCGGGGAGATCATGTTCTTCGCGCTTGCAACGTCAACCGCGAAGGAAACCAGAGTCGGCGGAACGTCGATCTCTTTTCCGCTCTCCTCATCGAAGGTACCGGACATGCTGTCCTTGCCGCCGATGGACGGAAGTCCGAAGCCCAGCTGCGCGTTGTAGGCACCGAGGAGTGCTGCGAACGGCTGGCTCCATCTTGTCGGCTCGCTGCTCATTCTGCGGAAGTACTCCTGGAATGTGAAGCGGATCTTCCTGTAGTCGCCGCCTGCTGCCGCGATCTTAGCGACAGATGTGAGGACTGCGTAGATCGCGCCGTGGTACGGGCTCCAGCTGGAAAGATACGGATCAAAGCCATAGCTCATCATGGTCACAGCGTCGCACTTTCCTTCCAGAACCGGAAGCTTAGCGACCATGGTCTGGATCTCCGTCTGCTGATATTTTCCGCCGTACGGCATCATAACGGTAGATGCGCCGATGGAGGAGTCGAACATCTCAACGAGACCTTTCTGGGAGGAGACATTTAAGGAACCGAGCATCTTCAGCCATTTTTCCTCAACGTCTCCTACTTCTTTCTTTTCAAACGGTGTTCCCTCATGGTTCGGAACCTCCAGGGTAACGTCTGTCTCCTGATGAGCGCCGTTTGTGTCGAGGAATGCACGGCTTAAGTCAACGATGGTCTTTCCCCGCCAGGTGAGGACGAGTCTCGGGCTCTCTGTGACTGTTGCGACTGTGACAGCCTCAAGGTTCTCTTCCTTGGCGTATCCTAAGAATGTATCAACATCTTTCGGATCAACGACAACTGCCATTCTCTCCTGGGATTCAGAGATCGCAAGCTCTGTTCCGTCAAGACCTGCGTACTTTTTCGGTACTTTATCGAGATCGATCAGAAGTCCGTCAGCGAGCTCACCGATCGCTACGGAAACTCCGCCTGCGCCAAAGTCGTTGCACTTTTTGATCAGTTTGGAGACTTCCGGACGGCGGAACATTCTCTGGATCTTTCTCTCGGTCGGGGCGTTACCTTTCTGGACCTCAGCGCCGCAGACCTCGATAGATGCCTCGGTGTGTACCTTGGAGGAACCTGTCGCACCGCCGATTCCATCACGGCCGGTACGTCCACCGAGAAGGATGATCACATCGCCCGGATCGGATGTCTCACGGATCACGTTCTTTCTCGGAGCTGCCGCCATAACGGCACCGATCTCCATTCTCTTCGCAACATAGCCCGGATGGTAGAGTTCTTTTACATAACCGGTCGCAAGACCGATCTGGTTTCCGTAGGAGCTGTATCCATGGGCAGCCTCTGTAACGATCTTTCTCTGCGGAAGCTTGCCTTTTAATGTCTGATTTAACGGCTTTGTCGGGTCAGCGGCACCTGTGATGCGCATTGCCTGGTATACATAGGTACGTCCGGAAAGCGGGTCACGGATCGCGCCGCCAAGGCAGGTTGCCGCGCCGCCGAAGGGCTCGATCTCTGTCGGGTGGTTGTGGGTCTCGTTCTTGAAGTTTACGAGCCACTCCTCGGTCTTTCCGTCGATCTCCACCGGAACAACAATGGAGCAGGCGTTGATCTCGTCGGATACCTCAAGATCCTCTAACTTGCCCTCTTTGCGGAGTTTCTTCATACCCATGATCGCAAGGTCCATGAGACATACGAACTTGTCGTCGCGTCCTTTGTAGATCTCCTTGTGGTCAGCAAGGTACTGGTTGTAGGTATCCTCGATCGGTTTCTTGTAGTCGCCCTCTGTGAATGTCACATTCTTGAGTTCTGTGGAGAATGTGGTGTGGCGGCAGTGATCGGACCAGTATGTATCAAGCACGCGGATCTCTGTCACAGACGGATCTCTGTGCTCTTCGTTCTTATAATAGTTCTGGATGTGAAGGAAGTCTTTGAAGGTCATTGCGAGGTTTAAGGAACTGTAGAGTTTCTTTAATGCAGCCTCGTCCATGTCCTTGAAGCCGTCGAAGACCGCAACGTCCTCCGGCACATCAAATACGGTGACAAGTGTCTCCGGGATCTCCTCGGATGCCTCTCTGGAGTCCACCGGGTTGATACAGAAGGACTTGATCGCTGCGGTCTCCTCTGCGGAAAGCTTTCCGGAGATCACGTAGGTCATTGCGGAGCGGATCACCGGCTCCTCGTTCTCGTTTAATAGCTTTACACACTGCTCTGCGGAATCGGCTCTCTGGTCAAACTGTCCCGGCAGATACTCAACGGAGAATACCACATCATCCGCACTGTGCGGGAATGTCTCCTCAAACACATCGTCTACCGGCGGCTCGGAAAAGATCGTTCCGAGTGCCTCTTTATATACGTCCTCAGAAATATTTTCGATATCGTAGCGGACTAACACACGGACGCCCGTTACCCCTGTAATGTCAAGATAGCTCTCGATCTCCTCGCGAAGCTCTCTCGCCTTGATTGCATATTCCGGTTTTTTCTCAACAAATACGCGCTTTACGCTCATAGTCTCTCCTCCTGGAAAACGGCTTTGTCAGATGGTTTTCATTTTGCCTTAATCATAGCACAGGTCAGTGTGATTAGTAAAGTTAATATATTTAATTATTTTTATTATTTATACTTATATGTTGATTTTAACTCTGTAAGCTCTGGTTGATCTTGCTCATGCTAAGCGCGTCCATGGTCACCTTCATGATCTCCCGGACCTCGTCCTCGGTCATCTTCATGCGCTCCGCAAGCTCGGAAAGCTTTGCCTCGCGTCCAAGCTCCTCCGCCATGGATTTCGATACCTCCTGAAGCACATTGACGCGGGCTAACATCTCCTCCTCGATATCCGCTTCCTTCTTCTGATCGTTGATGATCTCCTCCATACGGACACGGATCCGGCTCTCCAGAAGTTTTTCAAAACTACCCTCGAACCCTTCATCTGCCAGCATCATGAGCTCCAGACTGGCTTCCTGGATCAGGTCCGCCATCGGAACACCTTTGTTGATGTAATCCTGAACGAAGAACAGGGCGTTCTTTAAGTTGCCCTCGATGAGGCGCTCTCTCGCCGCCTTGTTTCCGTTCCGGATCTCGCCGAGAAGCTTCGCGTTCTCCGCCTCGCTGCATGGCGGGATCGCCGCGATCTCCTCCATATATACGCGGTAGATGTCCTCCGCGCTTAAATCCTCCTCGGAGTTGTTGAACTCGTCGTCAACCTTCGCGTTCTCTATTTCGTTCTCATATCTCATTTTTTCTGCCATAGCCTCTATAAACCTCTCTGATTTTTCTTGATTACTGCTTCAGCTTTCACAGTTATTCTCTCTTCGCAAAGCTTTTTTTCTTCTCCTTTGCACCTGTTTTTCTTATTTTTCGCACGACGGATTTCTTCTTCCCGCCCCGCCGCCTTTCCGTAATCATACCATATTTTCCACCCGGCTTCCAGACAAAACCACACTTTCTCGTTTTTTCCTCTTTTCAAATCCCGGTTCCTGTGATAAAATAGCCTTGTTTCATTAGGAGGACTAATAATGGATATTAACTATGAATTATATAAAGTATTTTATTTCGTTGCAAAAACTCTGAGCTTTTCCGAGGCATCGAAATGCCTCTATATTTCCCAGTCAGCCGTCAGCCAGTCTGTGAAGGTTCTGGAAAAAAAGCTGGGCCAGACGCTCTTTATCCGAAGCACGAAGCGGGTCCAGCTCACCCCGGAAGGCGAGATCTTATTTAAACACATCGAACCTGCAATGAACCTGATCCATAAAGGCGAGACCCAGCTCTTAGAGGCCAACACCCTGAACGGCGGCCAGCTCAGGATCGCCGCCAGCGACACGATCTGCCGCTATTTCCTTGTCCCATATTTAAATAAGTTCCATAAACTCTACCCGAACGTTCATATTAAAGTAACGAACTCCACCTCGATCGACTGTGCCCGCATTTTAGAGAATGGACAGGTGGACTTCATTATCACCAACTATCCAAATTCCGGTCTCTTAAACACCCACAGTGTCCGGGCGATCCGGGAATTCCGCGATGTCTTCGTTGCGAGTGCTGACCATTTTCCGTTGCGGGACAAGACCTTCACCCTCGCCGAGCTTCTCGATTACCCGATCATGATGCTGGACCGCAAGAGCACCACAAGTGAGTTCTTACACTCCATGTTCCAGAAGTCCCATCTTGACCTGGTCCCGGAGATCGAGCTCAGCAGCAACGACCTTCTGATCGACCTGGCCCGCATCGGCCTTGGAATCGCCTTCGTGCCGGATTTCTGTATCCCCAAGGACGAAAAGCAGCTCTTTATCTTAAAGCTCTCCGAGACACTTCCCGTCCGCCAGCTCGTTGTGGTCCATAACGAAAACCTTCCGGTCTCCCAGGCCGCGAAGCAGTTCATGGATATGTTGTAAGACCTGCAGCAGCCCTTCACCAGGCCTGCATATTTCCTGCGCCGTCCCGGCAAACGACTGCCCGGATATCCATCTACCTGCCCCGTGACTCCCAGAAATCCGAAAGGCACTGACCAACGTTCTTTCTGTTTACCATCTGGAAATGCTCCCATTCCCTTGGGAACAGTTCCAGATATTCTTTTTTCAGGAACCTGTCATCGAGAAGCAATATGATCCCTTCGTCCTCCGTTGTCCGGATCACACGGCCCGCCGCCTGCAGGACCTTGTTCATTCCCGGATACTGGTAGGCAAAATCGAATCCCTCCTCTTCTTTTTCCTCAAAATATCCCCTGAGAACCTCCTGTTCCACGCAGACCATCGGGAGTCCCGTTCCGACGATCACGGCACCGATGAGCCGCTCTTTCTTCAGGTCGATCCCCTCCGAGAACACACCTCCCATGACGCAGAATGCCGCAAGGGAGTGATCTCTGGGCTTTTCAAATTCTTCTAAGAATTCCTGGCGTTCCTGTTCCTTCATGCCCTGTCCCTGGACCAGGAGATCCGCTGGGAAGTCCATGTCCTCCACGGCATATTCCACCTGTTCCATATACTGGTAGGACGGGAAGAATATCATGTAGTTGCCGCTCTTAGAGAGGACCACCTCCCTGATATACTCCGCCACCTTCCGGTATTCGCTCTCGCTGCGCCTGGAGTAGCGGCTGCTGACGTCCGTCGCAACCATGAGAAGACGTTTTTCTTCCT
The DNA here is from genome assembly GCF_018785465.1 of Clostridium sp. MCC328. NCBI lineage: Bacteria > Bacillati > Bacillota > Clostridia > Eubacteriales > Clostridiaceae > Clostridium > Clostridium sp. MCC328. The sequence goes on along the minus strand of NZ_WQPW01000096.1, from coordinate 133,092 downwards.
CGAAGGGCGAGTTCGCATAGACCGCGTAGTCGTCCTCGTTTCCGGAAAGCAGTGTCTTGTAATACCGGATCGGCAGCATGGTTGCCGAAAACAGGATCGTGCTGTTTCCCTGGGACATGCAGAGGGAGAGGTTCGCCGACGGGTCCACGCAGAAGAGCCTTACTTTAAAGGAAGTGACTCCCACGTTCTCCGCGTAGATCCGGTAATGGTCATCCAAAAGCTCGTACACGTTTAAAAAATCCCTGAGACCAAAGTAAAAGTCCAGAACTGTATCCCTACCCTCAAACTCCGGAAAATCTTCCAAGAATGTCTCCATATCGGAGAACACTGCCATCGCAGCTGCCGCTAAGGATGTCACATCGGAGAGCAGCTGCCATGTCTCGCACTCCCGCTTCATTCCCAGCATCACCTGGCTGCATTTTTCCAGATTTTTCTCCAAGCGGGGCGCTTTCTGCTTTACGAGGCGCTTTACGGTGAGGAGATCTTCTTTTTTTAATTCGGCGCTGTACATCTCCCTCGCGCGGGAGACCAGATTGTGGGCCTCATCCACGAGGAACAGATAATCACCTTTCTGTCCGTCCGCGAAGTAGCGTTTCAAGCGCACATTCGGGTCAAACACATAGTTGTAATCGCAGATGATCCCGTCGGTCCAGCTGGAGATGTCCAGACAGTATTCAAATGGGCATACCCGGTACTTTTCCGCGTACTGCAGGATCTTCTCTCTTGTCATCTCCTGTTCCAGGTGGAGAATATCGAATACCGCCTCATTGACCCGGTCAAAGTGGCCTTTCGCGTATGGGCACGCGTCCGGGTTGCACTCGCACTCGTCCATGGGACAGAGTTTTTCCTTTGCCGTTATTGTCACTGAGGTGAAGATCAGGCCGTGATCCCTTAAGATCCGAAACGCCTCCTCCGCCACGGTTCTCGTCACGGTCTTTGCGGTGAGGTAAAAGAGCTTGTCTCCCTTTCCTTCCCCGATGGCACGGACCGCCGGGAATACAGTGGAGAGCGTCTTTCCGATTCCCGTGGGAGCCTGGATAAACAGGCGTTTTTTCCGGCTGACGGTCCGGTAGACGGATACTACAAGGTCACGCTGTCCCGCCCGGTAAGGGAACGGGAATTCCAGGTGCCCGATGGAGGCGTCACGGGTCAGCTCATGGTGGTAGAGGTACCTCGCCCACTTAAAATATTCGTGAACCACGCCGGAAAACCATGTCTCCAGCTCTTCTCTCGAGCGGTCGGTCTGGAATCTTTTTATTTCCTCTGTTTCAAGGTTACAGTAGGTCAACTGCAGGCGGATCCCGTCGAGATCTTTGTCGCAGCAGTAAAAATATCCGTAGCACATGGCCTGGGCGAGATGGACCTCGATGGGCTCCTCCAGCCTTGAAATGTCCGTGTACATGCCTTTGATCTCGTCGATCACCGGGATCCCGTTTTCCGTGAAGATTCCATCGGCGCGTCCCTCCACGAGAAGCGTGATCTCCTGCTCCTCGTCCTGGACCTCATGCTTTAAGGGGACCTCCGCCCGGTAGCCGGATCCCATCCGCTTCTGGATCTTCCTGTGGATCCTTCCTCCCGCCAGCATGGCGTCCTTCTGGGCGTTTCCGGAACGGCGGTTGTCGATATCCCCGGAGCGCAGCACGAATTCCACCAGGTTCCGGACCGAGATCCGGATCGCTTTCCTGTTTTCTTCGCTCATGAGACGCTCCTTTCCTGTGGATATGCTGATCGACCGCCGCTCACCACCCCACATATGTTCCTCTTTTTCCTGAATCCTGCTATATGCCGCACATATCGCTCCCGCAAGTATAACATTTTTACAATTTCCTGTAAAGTAATGCCGTGTGTTCACAGAACATATGGCAGGTCATCAGTTACTGTTCACGCTTTGCGCAAACAGTAACTGATTTTGCCGATGCTTCGCATTCCGAATCGGCAAAATCCACTACCACCACTGTATTGTACGGAATTTTCAGTTCAGAAAATTCCTACCCGTGTACAGTAACGTCCATCTGTCAAATGCTTTCCGTGCTATTTTCCCGTGCTGCCGGAATTTTCACGCTTTGTGCCGCCCGCCGGGCGCAAAAAAGACAGCCTGCCGTACTTTTCATACAGCCGCTGCCTCTTTCTTTATCTTTATGTATATTTTTACGCTACCGCGTGCATCGGATTCTTTCTCTCAAGAAAAGCTTCGAAAGGCGCATTCTCGCCGTCATATTCAACGGTGAGGATCTTTGTCAGATCAAGGCTCAGTACTCCGAGAAGAGACTTCGCGTCGATGATCATACGGTTATAAAATACATTTACATCAAAATCGCAGCCGCTTGCGATGCTGACAAACTCCTTCGCCTCGTCTGCGGACACAAATTTTACTTTTTTCTGTTTCATCATGATTCCTTAACTCCTTTTTTGTTAAACCCTTTGATGTCAAATCCTTTATATTCTTACGATTCTACATTTATACCACATTCAAATTCAAGCGTCAATCGACAATTATCACCATCTTTTTGATAGGTTTATGACAATTTTTGTCATTTGTTACAGAAAAGCAGCCAGATTTGTCTGATGTCTCCGTCAACTCTGGATGTTTTCACACAAAAATCCGGCAATATGCCCGACAACTCCTATTCTCTGTGGAATACCATCAAAAAAGCCGGATGCACAGCGGCAGTCATCTCTGACATTACCATACTATGCATCCGGCAGTCTTTGGCATTTACATATTTACATTAAAATATACTTGAGGATGAAGAGCACCGCCAGGATATACATGACCGGAGTAATCTTCTCCTTCTTTCCGGCAAAGAGGTTCATGACAACATAGGCGATAACTCCCATGGAGATTCCCTCGGAGATGCTGTAGAAGAACGGCATCGCGATGATGCAGAGGAATGCCGGGATTCCTTCTGCCGGGTCATTAAAATCGATCTCCGATACGGAGCCGATCATGTAGAAGCCTACAACGATCAGGGCCGGAGCCGTCGCAAAGGACGGGATTGCAAGGAAGATCGGAGATAAGAACAAGGATAACAGGAACAGGATACCGGTCGTCAAGGATGTAAGACCGGTTCTTCCGCCCTCTGTCACGCCGGAAGCGCTCTCCACAAATGTTGTGACTGTGGATGTACCGAGGCAGGCACCGCAGGTCGTACCGACCGCGTCTGCAAGGAGCGCGCCCTTGATCCGCGGGAGTCTTCCCTCGGAATCCAGCATATCCGCCTTTGCGGATACACCGATCAGGGTTCCAAGTGTGTCGAAAAGGTCAACAAACAGGAATGCGAATACGATAACGATGAATTCCAGTACCGGAACGCCCTTTAAACTGAACTTGAACATGATCGGCGCCAGGCTCGGGATGGAAATTCCGTTGGAAAAATCCGGGAGCAGGTTGTAGAAGCCGAGATCCGGATTCGGGATGTAAATGCCCGCAAACTGGCAGATGATTCCGAGGATCCAAGTGATCAGGATACCCCAGAGAATATTTCCTTTGACATTCTTTACAATCAGGATTCCAGTGATCAGAACACCAAAGATCGCAAGGAGTACGGTGATCCCCGCGTCGCTCATGGACGCTGTGAGACCGTCAGCGAGAGTTTTGTTGTAGCCGTCAACAGAGAACAGACCTACAAGCGTTGCTCCACCGATCACGATCTTCGCATTCTGAAGACCAAGGAATGTGATGAAGAGACCGATTCCGACGCTGACCGCTTTCTTTAAGTTAAACGGGATCGCGTTGAAGATCGCTTCTCTGATGTTGAAGCAGGACAGGATGATAAAGATGATACCTTCCGCGAGGACTGCCGCAAGAGCAACTTCCCAGGAATAGCCCATACCGAGAACAACCGTATATGCAAAGTACGCGTTCAGACCCATTCCGGGTGCCAGGGCGAACGGGTAGTTCGCGAACAGTGCCATGCAGAGTGTTCCGATGAAGGATGCCACCGCTGTCGCTGTGAAGACCGCGCCGTGATCCATTCCCGCCGCCGCAAGAATGTTCGGGTTTACCGCCAGGATGTACGCCATCGTCATAAACGATGTCACACCGGCCATGATCTCAGTCTTAACAGTTGTGTTGTTTTCCTTGAGATGGAAAATTTTTTCGAGACTCATTTGTTTCCCTCCAATTTGTTTTATCAGTTTTTGTTATAAAACCGCTACTTTCTATTATACGTGGTACTAATAGAAAAGGCAAGGGAAAGAAATTGGGGGTTCCGAATATGGTTACAGTTCAGCCATGCGCTGGTTTGAATGAGAAAGTGTGTTGCAAGCTTGCTTGCATAAGCACTTTTTCATCCAAATCAGCATATGGTGGAACCACCAAGCTTCTTGTTTTCATGAATATGAAAACAAGAAGATGTAATGGCTGAACTGTAACAG